>CAMDVN010000004.1 GCA_945877595.1 Cyanobium sp. NIES-981
CCGACTCCGAAAGGCCCAGCAGGCTCTGGATCGTGAGCTGAACCACCGCCAGCCCCCCCACCACCGAAAACACGGTCACGAAGCGACCGGCCGCGGAGAGGGGTTGCACCTCCCCATAGCCAATCGTGGGGATCGTGATGGCCACCATCCAGTAGCAATCCCCCCAATCCCACCCCTCGCTGATCCGGTAGCCGATCGCCGAGGCATTGACCACCAGGGCCAGGGCCAACAACGGCGTCAGCCAGGGGCGCCTGGAGCGGGTGGAGGGGGGCCGGCGGCGCCTGAAGGGGGAACGGAGCAGCGATGGCATCAAGGTCGTTCAACCGAAACCCAGGGCACTGAGCACCTGGCTCGGCAACAAATCAGCCAGATGGGCGACCTCGCCCAGCCCGATCACCCCCTGGCGCTGCGGCAGGGTCTCGGGGCCGCGGCCAAGGGCCACCAGCGGCACCCCCAGCAGCAGGGCTAGCTCCACGGTGATCGGATCGCTGGCCAGCACCACATCCGCACGCGCCACCAGGGCGGCGCGCTGGCGAACCTCAGACGCCGTGGCCGGTGATCGCTGCAGGCAGCGCAGCGTCGGCAGCTTGGCGGCGATCTGGGCAGGCAGTCCGAGCCAGCGCTCTGCGGGCCAATCGGCAGCCCCACCCTGGGGCGCCAGCAGCAACAGCGGTCCATCACCGGCGGGAAGCAGACTGCTGGCCTGGTCAAGGGCGGCCTTGGGCAAGGTGGGTCGAAACAACACCGCATCCAGGCTCACGCCGAGCGGCTTGAGGTAAGTCTCCAGGGTCTGATTGGGCCACCCCCCAGCCGGCGCTGGCACGGTCTCGGTAGCCGAAAAGCCCCCCCGGGCGATGCGGGTGGGGATGTGGCTCATCGAGAGCATCAGATCCACCTGGCGGCCCGTGGCCAGGTTGATACAGAGCTGAAAATCTGGTTCCCGCACCGAACCCAGCAGGTTGGCCCAGTCGGCCAGGGTGGCCGACCCAAAATCAAACGGGATCACCTTCTTGACCGCCGGCACCAAACTCCAGCAAGGGGCGAGGGCGGGCGCACAGGCGATGTGCACCTCCATCGAGAGCTGGTCGGCCACGGCCGCCACCGCTGCAGTGGCCTGCAACTGCTCGGTGGCATCGCCCGGAATCAAAAACAGGGCGCGCATGGTCGTTTCCCTTGGACGGCTCGATGGCCTGCTCAATGGCCTGATTGTATGGAGCTCAATTCGTTTGTCCCGTTCATGGGACTGCTTTGGGGAGAGAGTTGTGCATCTGCTGATTGCCGCCGCCGGTTCGGGGCGCCGCATGGGGGCGACGGGCAACAAGTTGCTCCTGCCCGTTGCCGGCCGGCCTGTACTGGCCTGGACCCTCGATGCAGCCCTGGCCTGCGAGGCGATCGTCTGGATCGGCATCGTGGGCCAACCCATTGATGAGACCGCGATTGCGACGCTGGTGGCGGCGGCCTCAGCCACCAAACCGGTGGTCTGGATCGTGGGCGGTGACACCCGGCAGGAGTCGGTGAGTCGGGGCCTCGCGGCCCTGCCCAAGGGGGCGGCAGGGGTGCTGATCCACGACGGCGCCCGCTGCCTGGTGGAGGGGGAGTTGCTGCAGCGCTGTGTGGCGGCAGTGCAGGGGGGGCTGGCGGTGATCGCCGCCACCCCGGTGACCGACACGATCAAACGGGTCGATCCCACCGGCACCATCACCGCCACCCCGGCCCGCAGCGAGCTCTGGGCAGCCCAGACACCGCAGGGCTTTCCGGTGGAGCAACTGCGCGCCGCCCATGCCACTGCCGTGGAACAGGGCTGGGATGTCACCGATGACGCCGCCCTGTTTGAACGGCTGGGCCTGCCGGTGCAGGTGCTGGAGGCGCCCCCCTCCAACATCAAGCTCACCACCCCCTTTGACCTCACCATTGCCGAGGCCGTGTTGGCCCAACGGCTCAAGCCGGTTCAGCCAGACTGAGTCGACCTGCGACCGCATCCAAGCAGGCCCGAACCCCCAAGGGCAGGGCGGCATTGCCGCCGCCGCCATGGCCCACGGGCAGGGCCGCTACCACGGGGATACCGAGATCAGCGGTGCGTTCACGCAGCACCTCGGCACTGCTGAAACCCTCCCCTTCGGGGTCATCGCAGGCCTCGAAGCGGCCCAGGCCTAGGCCCGCCAGCTGCTGCAGCAGCCCCGTCAGACGCCAGTGGGTGAGCAGCCGATCCAGCCGGTAAGGCGCCTCACCCACATCCTCAAGCACCAGGATCGCGCCGCGCAGATCCGGTAGGTAGGGCGTAGCCAGCAGGTGGGTGGCCACGGTGAGGTTGGCCACCACCAGGGGGCCCTCGGCCACGCCGCCCTGCCACCCCTCACCGGTGAGGGCCTCAAGGGGTTCACCAAACAGCAGCCGTCGCAAACGCTCCTGGCTCCAAGGCGGCTCCCCCGCCAGGCTGGTGAGCATGGGTCCATGCACGGCCCCACCCCTGCCCTGGGCCAGCCGGGCCCAGAGCAAGGTGGTCACATCGGAAAACCCCAACAGCCAACCAGCCCCCAAGGCCAGGTCTGGGATTTCGAGCAGACGGGCTGCCCCCCAGCCACCCCGCACACAGGCCCAGAGCCGCACCGCGTTCATGCCATCAGCAGGGGCGTCAGAGGGGAGCTGCAGATCGGCGGCGCGCTGATGGTCTGGGCCGGCCAAATAGCCCCAACGGCGCTGGGGCAGCTCAAACGACTCCACCACCAGGCCCCACTGCGTGAGCAGCGCCACCCCGGCCGCCAGCCGGTCCAGGCTCTCAGCCGACAGGGCTGAACTGGCCGCCACCAGGCGCACCCGATCCCCCTGGCGCAAAGGCGGCGGCTGGGTCAGAAACGCCATCAGCTGCGCCCCACCACAAGCCCCAGCAACAGCAGCCCCCCCAGCAGCACCTGCCGCTGGAAATGGCGGCCATAGGTGCCGGCCGCCAGGGAGGGGCGCCGCAACAGCCAGGCCTCCCGCTGCATGCCCAGGGCGGCCAGGGCCCAAGGCAGCCAGAAGCCAGTCCCCACATCTTGTAGGGCTGAGGCCAAGCCCAGAGCCAGGGCCGCGATGCCGTAGCTCATCGCCACGGCGGCAGGGGCCCGTTCCCCCAGGCTGAGCGCACTGCTGCGAATGCCCACACGCGCATCGTCGTGGCGATCGGCCATGGCATACACCGTGTCGAAACCAAACGTCCAGACCACCACCGCCAGCCAACAGAGCCCCAGGGGCCAACCTCCCGCCAGGGATCCATCCCGGGCCGCCCAGGGGATCAGCACCGCAAACCCCCAACACAGCGCCAACACCAACTGGGGATAGGCCAACCAACGCTTGGCCGAGGGGTAAAGCAGCACCGGCGGCAGGGCCGCCACGGCGAGCAGCAGGCAAAGACCCCGGGCCGCGGCCGGCAGGGCCAGCACCACCGCCAGGGCCAGCACCAGGCACACCAGCAGCAGGGCCACCGCCGCCGCCACGCTCACCCTGCCGGCCGCCAGCGGACGGGACGCCGTGCGCTCCACCAGGGGATCGAGCTGGCGGTCCCAGAGGTCATTGGCGATGCAGCCGGCGCCACTCACCGCCAGAGCCCCGAGCACGATCCAGCCCACCAACGGTGCCGGTGGGGGGCCGGCGGCACCGAGCCAGAGGCTCCAGCCAGCAGGGATCAGCAGGATCAGGCGGCCACTGGGCTTGTGCCAGCGCAGCAGCTCTAGCCAGACGCCAAGGCGGCTGGGGGGCATTGGGGCAGAGCGGATCGGCGCAAGCTACCCCCAGCGACCGCGACCCATAGGGTGGAGGCATGGCCTGGCACACCCGACGCTCAAATCGCAGCAGTTTTGGCGGCAGCCGTGACCACCACTACGGAGCGCTGCAACATCCTGATGCCTGGGAAGGGGAACCAGACCCCGATCCCGACGCGGCCGGCCTCCATGCCCAAACCCGCATCCGCAGCTCGGCCAAGCAGGCCGAACTGGCCGCAGCCCGCCAAGCCGGTGCCAGCGATTCCCAAATTCGAGCCCTGATCGAAAGCCTCACCTTGCTGGCCGGCCAACTGGGCAGCGGTGAACGGCTCGACTGGTCAGTGCGCTTTGAGGCCAAAGCCCGAAGCTTGTGTTTGCGCTGGCGGCTGCTCCCAGCCCCTGGTGCCCCCGGTGCCCCTGACGCTGAAGCGCCCCTGCCGTGGCAAACCAGGCGCTTTGGTGGCAAGGCCTCATTCCAGGGGTCTAGTCAAGCCAAGGGCAACCCGGCCAAGCGGGGCTTTAGCCCGCCCCCCCTGCCGGGGTAGTGGCAAAGTGGCGCGGCCGCGTCTGTCCGATGCCCCAGGCCCCCAACGCAGCAACCCGGCGCGTTGCCGCCATCGACATCGGCACCAATTCGATTCACCTGCTGATTGCGGCGGTGGACCCAGAGCTGAGCAGCTTCAGCGTGGTGCTGGCCGAGAAAGCGACCACCCGCCTTGGCGAGCGTGACCCCCAAACGGGAAACCTGAGCCCCGAATCGATCGAGAGGGCCTTCCAGACCCTGCGCCACTGCGCTGAGCTAGCCAAGAGCCATGGCGTCGAGCAGATCGTGACAGCGGCCACCAGTGCGGTGCGAGAAGCCCCAAATGGCCGCGATTTCCTGGTTTCCCTGCAGGAGAATCTGGGCCTGGAAGTCGATCTGGTGAGCGGCCCTGAGGAGGCCCGGCTGATTTACCTGGGCGTGCTCTCCGGGATGAGCTTTGGCGAGCAGCCGCACCTGATCATCGACATCGGCGGAGGCTCCACCGAACTGATCCTGGCCGATGGCCGCGATGAACGGGTGCTTAGCAGCACCCGCATCGGTGCGGTGCGGCTCCACCGCGACTTTGGCCAGGAGGATCCGCTTCCTGCCGATCGCCGCTCCTTTCTGATTGCCTACATCCAGGGGGCGATCGATCCAGCCGTGGCCCAGGTGAAGGCCGCCCTGCAGCCTGGCGAAAGACCGCTGATGGTGGGCACCAGCGGCACCGCCATGGCCCTGGCGGCCCTGGCGGCAGCAGAAGATCCCCGGCCGCCGCTCAAGCTGCAGGGCTACCGACTCAGCAAGGAGCGCATTGACCAACTGGTGAGCCGACTGGTCACGATGACCCCGGCCCAGCGCAAGGCCCTACCAGCCCTCAACGAACGACGGGCCGAGATCATCGTGCCGGGCGCCCTGATCCTGCAGACCACGATGGCCATGCTGCAGGCCCCTGAACTGGTGGTCTGTGACCGCGCCCTGCGGGAGGGGTTGATCGTGGACTGGATGCTGCGCAACCAGTTGCTCAGCGACCGCTTCGCCTTCCAGAGCACAATCCGCGAGCGCACCGTGCGCCACCTGGCCCAGGGATTTGGCGTTGACTTGCAGCGGGCCGAGCGGGTTGCGGCCCATGCCCTCTCCCTCTACGGCCAAACCCGCGATCTGCTGCATGACGACAACGGCGAGGGCCGGCAGCTGCTCTGGGCCGCCGCCCTGCTGCACACCTGTGGCCAACACATCAACGTCAACGCCTATCACAAGCACACCTGGTACCTGATCCGCCATGGCGAGTTATTGGGCTACACCGAATCCGAACACCTGATGGTGGCCGCCATCGCGCGCTACCACCGGCGCGGGCTGCCCAAAAAGCGGCATGAGTCATGGCAGGTCATCGACGGTCGCCAAAACCGCCGCACCGTGGCCTCAATGGCCCTGCTGCTGCGCCTGGCCGCCTCCCTCGACCGCCGGCCCGCCACCGTGGTGGGCAGCATCGACGTGCGACAGATCAAGCACGTCAGTGGCGAGGTCAAGGGACTGGAGATCCAGCTGCTGCCGGCTGCTGATCCAGAGGGCCATGGCCCCGGTGGCACAGATCTGAGCCTGGAGCGCTGGAGTTTGCAATTGTGCGCCGGTGCCGTGCTTGAAGCGAGCGGCCTGGTGCTCAGCGTGCCGGAGCCTGCCGCCCAGCCTTAACTGACTGGGGGCCGGCCACTGGATAGATCGTCCAACGAATCTCGGAAATCGTGCCCAGCGGCATGGCCGGGCCCTTGCCGATTCGGGCCTTAACCAGGTCGGGACGACCGGCCAGCACCCGCAGGCCGCGATCCAGGGGGAAGGCCCTTTCCCCCTTAAACGTGCCCATGAACAGGCGCTCTCCACCCTGGAGCCGGCGCACCTCCAACCAGCTCACTTGGGAGGTGGTAAGCACCAGCAGGCTGGTCTCTCCAACCTGAGTGGGCACCTTGCCTACTGGGAGAGGGGCTGCTGGGAGAGGGGCTGCCGGCATCGAGGCTGCCGGAAGCCGTGCAGGAGGCGTGAGCGCTGCCACTGGCCAACGGGGTAATCGATGAAAGCCTCCATAGAGAGCACTGGCGAGACCGGCCACCAGGGCTAGAGATGCCAACCGACCCCAACGGAAACCCGGCATGGGCCCAGGACCACCCCAGCGCCGCGAACGGACTTGCTGCGTTTGGGGTTGCGCCAAAAATTGAGCGCCGGGCTTCCCATCGCGTTGATGGGGTGTCCCCTGGGGGGGATCACGATCTGGTTTGACACGATCTGCTTTAACACGATCGTCCCTAGCACGATCACGCTTGAACCGTTCTGGATTGAGCGTGGCTCTGGTGCTGTTGAAGCTCTCGCTTTGACGCAGGGCCTCGATCTCAGCATCGATCGCCACCCCCAGGCAAGCCGCTATGCGCCGGGCCTGAGCAATAACAAAGACGGGTTCGGGCAACCGGGCGCGATCCCCCCCTTCCAACGAGGCCAGCTGCTCCTGGCCCATATGGAGACGACGCGCCAGCTCCGGCACGTCAAGGCCCTGGGCCTGGCGCGCTTGGCTCAGCAACTGCCCCAAAGCCACCAGTGCGGGAATCGGCGGCAGCTCCACAACGCCGTCGCGCTGAGGAGTTACCCCCGGATCCGATTCGCCAGACAGGGAGTGGCCAGAGACCTCAGCAGGCTGGGGACCATTGCTCAAGGAAGGATCCACCGTCATGGAGTCAATTGTGCCGTGGATCGGGGGCAACGTCGATGTGCTTGCGCAATCTGGGTAGAAACCGGTTCGCTCAAGTGCAATGGTCAAAGCATCGATCTCCAGACCAATTCTGTTCTTCTCGAACAGAGCAAAACAAGGACGGTCGATCTGCCCATCAGTGCCATCCAATCAATCGCAAGGCATCCACCCAAGACCAACGCCATCCCCACCAACCCAAACCAAGCTGTCCCAGACCGAGCCGCCCCAAACCGAGCCGCCCCAAACCGAGCCGCCCCAAACCAGGCTGTTCCATACCGAGCTGTCCCAGCCCAAACCAGCTCACCCAAGCAGCTGGCCGAAACCCGCCCAATTCAATCCGAATCTCTGCCGAGGAACTCAACGCCCATCAACTGAACCGCAATCCAAAAAAATACGGTTCAGTTGATGGGCGAGCCATCAAACAACAAATAAATTCGATGGGCGATACTGGATTCGAACCAGTGACCCCTTCCGTGTGAAGGAAGTGCGCTACCGCTGTGCTAATCGCCCGTACCAAGCAAGTCGCCTGATCTCATTCATCTTAAAACATCATCTGCCGCGAGGGGCAGGCGGGCTGCACGCTCCGCTTGGTGATGGGACATTCGGCCCTGGGCACTTCAGCGAGCACCCTGCCCTGGTTAATGGCTCGGCCTACCGGGACTACGGCCTGGACCTACTGGGCCTATGGCCGGGCCTTGTCCGAGGCCGACGTCAGCCTGCTGCTGCCCTGGCCCGAATCCCAACCAACCCAGTGGCCTCTATTTGACGCCTTGACGCCTGTCGCCTTGACGCCCCACGCAGTTGGCTGCTGCTGGGTTTGAGCGGGGTCCTGGCAGCCAAGCGCATGGGGATGCAGATCGAGGCGATTGGTTGGAGCCGATTGGTCAGACCGCGATCATCCACCGCGATCGGCGAGCATGGAGCAACGATCAGTCCTGCTGTCCTTTAGCCGTTGTGAGCTCCACCGACCCCGTTGCCCCTGCTCCGAGCCCATGGACCGACACGGCGCCATCCCCCACTGAAATGGAAGTGGAAGTGGATGTGGATGTGGATGTGGATGTGGATGTGGATGTGGATGTGCTGATTGTGGGAGGAGGAGTCTGTGGTACAGCTCTGCTATTTGAGTTGGCTCGCTACACCGACCTTCACCACATTGCCCTAGTTGAGCGCTACGACGCGCTAGCCCAGGTGAATTCGAAAGCCACCAACAACAGTCAGACAATTCACTGCGGCGACATCGAGACCAACTACACCCTGGAGAAAGCCCTACGCGTGAAGCGCACGGCCGAAATGATCGTGCACTACGCAGAGCTGCTCGATCCAGAGAGCCGAGATCGCTGTGTGTTTCGTACCCCCAAGATGGTGCTGGGGGTAGGAGCGGCCGAATGCACCTTTCTGCGCGAGCGTTTTGAACGATTCTCGCCTCATTTTCCAGCCATGGAGCTGCTTAACAAAGAGCAGATCGCCACGTGGGAACCCCAAGTTGCCCGGCACAATGGCCAGCTGCGCCCCGAGGAGCTAGTGGCCATCGGCATTCGCCACACCTACACCGCCGTTGACTACGAAGCCCTTTCCACCTCATTTGTGGAGCAGGCCCAGGCCGCTGTGGCCGGCAGCAACAGACAGCTGGATCTGCGCCTTGGAACGGCCGTGGAGACGATCACAGCCGTTGACCACAATGGCTCCGGCTATCTGGTCAAGCTCAGTACCGGCCAGCGGATCCGAGCCCGTCATGTGGTGGTCAACGCCGGCGCCCATAGCCTGCTGATGGCCCAGCAAATGGGCTACGGGCTGGAGTACTCATGTTTGCCTGTGGCCGGCAGTTTCTACTTCACGCCTGATCTCCTGCGCGGCAAGGTCTATACCGTTCAGAACGACAAACTGCCCTTTGCGGCCATCCATGGTGACCCCGATGTGCGGGCACCGGGCAAGACACGGTTTGGGCCCACCGCCCTGTTGCTCCCCATGCTCGAGCGTTACAAGCCATCCTCATTCTGGGACTTTCTCAAAGTGCTCCGGCTCGATTGGGCCGTGCTGAACGTGCTGTGGCAACTCTTCCGCATCGCCGATATCCGCAACTACATCCTCAAAAATCTTCTCTTCGAAGTGCCCTGGCTGCGTCGCCGTCTGTTTCTGGCCGATGCCCGCAAGATTGTGCCGGCCATGCAGCTGAGCGACCTCAGCTTTGCCGAGGGCTACGGCGGCGTCAGGCCGCAGCTGATCAACAAAATCGAACGCAAACTGATGCTCGGCGAGGCCCGGATCGCACCCCGCCCGGGCCTGGTTTTCAACGTGACCCCCTCCCCCGGAGGCACCTGTTGCCTGGGGAATGCTGCCAGCGACGTGGAGGCCATTGCCGCACGTCTTGGCTGCCAGTTTGATCACCAGCGGCTGGCCCGTGAGCTCTATGGCGAAGGCTCAGGCACCGCCGCGGAAGAGGTGATGGTGGCTGGCTGAATAGAGCTTGGACCTCGCCCCCTCAGGAGCAGCCAAGGCAGGACTCACGACGTACAGCGTGGTGCGGATCAGCTGCCGCTCCTGACTCACGGCCGCCATCTCCGCAAGGGGAACCACCGTGAGCCACTGGTCGGGCCAACTGACCCGATAACCAATGGCGACGGGGGTTTCGGCGGGGTAGTGCTTGAGCAACTCGGCCTGCACCTCCTCCACATGGCGGGCACTGAGATAAAGACAGAGGGAGGCATTGAGCGCAGCCAGCCGCTCGAGGGATTCGCGCTCAGGCACTCCCGTGCGGCCTCCAGCACGGCCGAGAACAATGGTCTGAACCAGCCCAGGAATGGTCAGTTCACTCTGCAGGGCAGAAGCAACAGCCTGGTAAGCGCTGAGGCCCGGCACCACGTCCACGTCAAGTCCGGCATCGGAGAGCCGGCAGATTTGTTCGGCCAGCGCCCCATACAGGCAGGGATCACCATCGTGCAGGCGCACCACCCGCAGCCCCTGGCGGGCACGATCGATCATCACGGCCATCACCTCCTCAAGCGTGAGGGTGCTGGTCCGGAGCTGTTCACAGCCCGAGGGAGCAAGGGCGGGAATCTGGGGATTGATGAGGGAGTCGGTCCAAACGAGCACGTCGGCCTGCTCAAGCAGCCTCAAGGCCCGTAGGGTGAGCAGATCCGGGGCCCCTGGACCAGCCCCCACGATCCAGACTGGATGGTCACTCATCGCAAAACTCCACTGGGATCAGGCAAGGGTTGGCGGCGGCCATAGAGCCACCACATGCCGCAGGCTCCGAGGCCGATGAGCAGCAAGCTCATCAACTGGGCCATGCGCAGGCCTCCAGAGCAATCGGGAGGCAGCCCAGCAAGGCAGAGCGGATCAAGCCGCAAGGCTTCGATCCAAACCCGGCCGCTGCTGTAAGCCATGAGATAGACACAGCTGAGGGCCCCCGCTGGCAACCGGATTCGCCCGCGCAGTCCTGCCCGAAACAGCAGCAGGAGCAGGGCACAAACCCCGAGGTTCCAGAGCGATTCGTACAGAAACGTGGGATGGAAATAGAGCGCGTCGTAAAACTCAGGCGGTCGATTCGCGGCCGGGATCGTGAGTTTCCAAGGCAGGTTGGTCGGCAGCCCAAAAGCTTCTGAATTGAAGAAATTTCCCCAACGGCCGATCGCCTGGCCCAAGGCCACCGCAGGCACCAGCACATCCAGAAGCGGCCAGAAGCGCTGGCGACGCCAGCGGCAGTAAAGGAGGACCGTCAGGGTGCCGCCCAGCAGGGCGCCATGGATGGCGATCCCGCCACGCCAGATGGCCAGAGCACCAAGCCAATCGGCTGAATACTGGCGCCACTCCAACACCACGTAATACAGACGGGCCCCAATCACAGCCCCCAGCACCATCAGGGGCAGCAAATCCCCCACCAAGGCTGGATCAAGGCCACGGGCCCTGGCCAACCGGGTGGCCATCCCCAGGCCCACCAACACCGCCAAAGCGATCAGCAGGCCATACCAACGCAAGGCAAAAGGGCCCAGCTGGAAAACCAGGGGCCCCGGGGAGATGAAACCAAAAAACGAGGTCAAAGGATCAACCTCAGATGAGGCCTTCAGCTGCCTGAACCTTCTCCACCTGACGCTTCTTCAGCACCAACATGATCTGGGCGAGAGCCACGGCCGCAAAGAAAGCGAGCATGCCGTAGATCCGCACAGGGTTCTGGAGCACGATCTCGGTGTCGATCTGGCCAAATCCACCCACATTGGGGTCGTTGGTCAGGGCTGCTCCTGCTTCAACGGCATCACCCACAGCAATGGTCAAGGTGGGGCCAGCAGGCACTGTTTCACTCACACTGCCACCATCTGCGGTGCTGATCTCAACCACCGAGGCGCCGTTGTCGGATGCGGTGATGGCCTTGATGGTGCCGGCGGCAGGGGCCGTGAACACGCCGTTGTTGCTCTTTTCACCAGTGGGATAAACCTGACCGCGGCCGCGGTTCCCGCCCACGTGAATCGAATATTTGCCGAAATGAATGGCACTGTCGGTGCCGGGGTCAGGGGAGAGGATCGGGAAAACAATCTCCTGATGCTGATCGCCAGGCAGGGGACCCACCAACAGGATGTTGGGCTGATCCTCCGAGTACTGGGTGTAATAGATACCGGCGGTCTCTTCCTTGAGCTCATCGCTGAGACGATCAGCGGGAGCCAGGGTGAAACCATCAGGAAGCATCACCACAGCCCCAACGTTGAGGCCCGTGAGACTGCCATCGCCGGAGACCTGTTGGGCCGTGGTGTCATAGGGAATCTCCACCACGGCCTTAAAGACGGTGTCAGGCATCACGGCCTGGGGCACCTCGATCCGGGTGGCTTTCTTGGCCAGGTGGCAGTTGGCACAGACGATCTTGCCGGTGGCCTCACGCGGGCTGGCGTAGTTCTGCTGGGCCCAGAAGGGATAAGCCCAGCTGGGGCTTGCCCCGGTCACCAGGGTTGTGAGCAGCAGGCCAAGGCCCAGAACGGTACCGAGGCAGGAGGAAAAGAGACGGCGCATGGAGGGTCTGACGACGGATCGAACGACGGGAGCGAAAAGCGAGATCAGGCCCACCAGGGCTTGTCACCGTTGCGGAAATCGGTCTCGGTCCACTGGCTGAGGAACACGGTGTCGTTGTCGACAGAGACGTGGGCCAGGGGAAGTGAGAGGGGTGCCGGACCACGCACAACCTTGCCGGTGGCGTCGTATTGGGAGCCGTGGCAGGGACACATGAATTTATTGGCGCCACTGTTCCAGGGCACCACGCAACCCAGGTGGGTGCAGATGGCGTTGATGCCGTAACTGCCGATGGCGTCATTGCCCTCGACGATCAAGTAGGTGGGATCACCCTTCAGGCCCTGCACCAGATTGCGGTCACCCTCTTTGTGGGTGCTCAGCCAGCCGGTGGCCGTCACCGTGTTGCCGAGTTCGTCTTTGGCGGTGGTACCACCGCCACCGCCGGCAGCCCTGGGGGGGATGAAATAGTTGACCACTGGATACAGGGCTCCGAGGGCCACCCCGGTCACCGAGCCGAAGGTCAACAGGTTCATGAACTGGCGCCGACCCATCCCGGGCACGTCACCGGCAGGGGAAGCTGCAGGAATCTGGGTCATACAGGGCAGTCCGGTCGCCGGCGCAACGTGGCGCTCACATTAGAACTTGCCCTTGCCACGATGTGTCGCAAGACCAATCCTGTCACCAGGGCTGCAACATGCTGTTGTGCAAGACACCCCAGGGCCCAACGGCGTGATCCCCCTCAGCGCTGCCGAATTGATCGAGCTGCTGCAACAGCGCTGGCAGGCCTCCTACGACCTCCAACTGGTGCAGCGGCGGGGCCGGCTCTACCTCCAGGTGATGTGGGGCTATCAGGAGCAGCAGTCTTTCCCGCTGAGCCGGGACGACTACGAACACCACATCGCCGAGCTGGTGTTGGTGCTCAACAGCCTGGGGGTGCAAGATGACGTGCGTGGCTGGCTGCAGGCCTGCACCGACCGGCCACGGCTCGGCAAGGCCCTCTCCCTCCCCCTCGATTTGCCGCCTGGACGAGCCAGCGAATTTGTGCTGTGAGCCAACGCAATCAGCCAGCCGGAAGCGACGCGGCCGGCCGTAGCCGCTCGGCCAACGCCACCAGGGCCACTCCCAACAAGAACAACGCCGTGATGGCCCCGCTGAGCAAGAGCATCGTGACCGGGTCGGTCGATGGCGTCAGCACGGCGCCTGCCACTGCTGCGATCAGCACCACCCAGCGCCAGGCCGAGAGCATTGGCTTGGCCCTCACCAGACCCAGCACCCCGAGCAACAGCTGGAGCACCGGCAGCTGAAACGCCAGGGCCGTGGCCACCATCAGCAGGAGCACAAAGTCGAGATAGCGCTCAATCGACCAGGCCGGCTCCACCACATCGGCGCCATAACTCACCAGAAACTGCAGTGCAGCCGGCACCAGCGCCCACCAGGCGAAGGCCAGACCAGCGGCAAACAACACGGCTGATCCGGCCACCGCCGGGGCCACCAGGCGTCGCTCGCGGCGGGTGAGCCCAGGCAACACAAACGCCAAGGCCTCATAGAGCACATAGGGAAGGGCGAGGGTGAGGCCCGCATAGCCCGCCACCTTCAACGACACAAACAGGAATTCACCCGGGGCCAACTGCAAGAAGCGAATCCCGTGGGCGGGCTGCTCCAGCAAGCGCACCAACGGTCGAACCAGCAACAGACAGCCCGCCGCGGCCACCACCACGGCCAAAAGACCGCGCAACACGCGGCGGCGCAACTCCTCAAGATGGTCGACGAGACTCATCTCGACTTCCCCCGGGAACTCCGTACCCGGGTTGGCGTCGCGAGCTGAGTTCACCAGGATCGGCGCGGGAGCCGGCAGCGGCGTTTCGGGAACCGTCAGGGGATCAGGGCTGGTCATGGCAGCGGCGCTTCGGCCAGGCTAGGGACCCCGTTCAAGAGCGCGACGGCCCGGTGGGGCTCACCCCACAGGACCGTGCCACCTTGATGACGCACGGTGCCCAGAGCTGCACCAGGAATGCGCTGCAGGGCATCGGTCTCCACCATCACCACAGGCACACGGCGATTGCCGCGGGCGCGGCTGAAATAGGCGGCCACGTCGGCAGCCGCATCGAGATCGAAGCTGTCGGCAGGCCCCTCAGAGGCCTTGAGAACAACATGACTGCCCGGACACTCTTGGGCATGGAACCAGAGGTCGCCGCGGCGGGCGAGCTTCAAGCTGATCCAGGCATTCTGGCGGTGGTTGCGCCCCACCTGAAGCCGCAGACCGGCCGGGGAGGCCAGTTCGAGGGGCTGGGGCTGGCCCTGGTCGGCAGGTAGACGCCGGCTGGAGCGGCGACTGGGGCCGGGACGACCAGGTGGAGGACCACCAGAGCTGCGACCGGCTGAGCGCGCCAAAAACTCTGGCTCGAGGTCGAGCACCAAACTCTGCAGGGCCGCGAGGTTGTCGGCCTGCTCGAGGTAGGTGACACTGGCCTCCAGCCACTGCAAACGCTGCATGTGGGTCGCGATCCGGAGGTTGATCGCCGCTCCCGAGCGGCGCAATTTTCGGGCCTGCTTGTAGAGCTTCTGAGCGCGATCGATCTGCTCACGGCCAGGATTGGCCTGGCTCAGCAGACCATCCGCCTCCTGCTGGAACGATTCGCTTTGGGACACGGCAGCCAGCAGGCCCTGCTGCTGCAGAAGCTGCTCGCCTTCGCGCGCGATGGCCTGCTGGAGCCGCTGACACCACTGGTGCTGGAGCTGGCCATGGTCACGAATCGCCAAGACTTGGATGTAGTACTGCGCCAAGCCCTCGTTCACAGAACCAAGGCCGGGCTCCTCTCCCCAGCAGCGGTAGTGATCCTCCCGCTGCCAGTAGCCAAAACACTGCTGCTCGAGCGCCCGCAACCAGCACTGCCAGCGGCCGTGGAGGGCCAGCCACTGAGCCTCCGTGAGAGAGCCCACCAGGGTGGACAGGAGGGTGGCATCGTCCAGTGGATCCACCAACTGGCGCCCCAGAGCAGGGCTGATCCCCTGGTAACTGCGCAGCAGGGCCTCGGCCAGCGGCAGGTCTTGCAGCTGCAGCCGTCGCTGCCAACTGGCCCGAGACTCACCGAGCAGCGGCGGCTCCCCCTGCAGGGGCGGTGGAGACTGGTAAAGATCACCGGTTCCGATCGGACGCCAGCGCGACTGCTGCTGCCGCACCTGGCGCGCCAGCGTCACCACCCGGCGCTGACCATCCAGCAAAAACACATTGCTGTGGCGACCCATGAGCTCCAGGACCAGCCAGCGCTCGATCGGATCGCCGGGCCGCCGGGCAAAACCAAACTCCACCACCCGCTCCCAGCCCACCTGTTGCAGGTGGATCAGGGCCAGGCCCCGCAGGCCATGCTGCAACTGCTGGGCCAGGGTGCTGCCCTCCCCCTGGCGGGGCGGCGGCGCGATGGCATGAAGCCGTGGGGCCTCGGCCTGCCAGCTGAGTTCGAGCCAATGGATGCCATTGAGGCTGCGCAGCCCCAGCTGCAGGGCATGGCCTCGGCCCTGCTGGGCCTTTTCAAACCGGCTGGGCAGCAGGGCTGGGGCCAGCTCAGCCACCACAGCTTTCAGGCTGGTGAGGTCCATCGGCTGAAGCTTGGGCTGGGTCAAAGCCACGGTGGCCGGTGGTGAGCCTGGAGGGCCCATGAAGGGGGCTTCTACTCTGCAGGTCCAGAGCCCCTTGCCGCCACCGTGATCGCCATGGCCAGCCCTCCCACCGGTCGTCTCACCGTGATCACCGGGCCCAGTGGCGTGGGCAAGGGAACCCTGGTGAACCAATTGCTACAGCGACATCCTGAGATCTGGCTATCGATCTCGGCCACGACCCGCCTGCCCCGCACCGGCGAAGCAGACGGTGTTCAGTATTTGTTCTTAAGCCGAGACGACTTTGAGCAACGGGTGGCCACAGGGGGCTTCTTGGAGTGGGCCGAATTTGCCGGCAACCTCTACGGAACCCCGCGTCAACCGGTCGAGGCGAAGCTCGCCGAAGGCCGGCCTGTGCTCCTCGAGATCGAACTCGAGGGAGCACGTCAGGTGCGACAGAGCTTCCCCGCCGCGTTTCAACTGTTCCTGAAGCCGCCCTCACTGGCTGAGCTGGAACGACGGATCCGTGGGCGCGGCACCGACAGCGAGGAGGCGATCGTTCGTCGGCTCGAGCGGGCCCGGGTTGAATTGGCCGCCGAAGCCGAATTTGATGCCGCCCTGATCAATGGAGATCTCCATGGGGCCCTGGAGGTCTTGGAGCAGCTCATGGGCTTGACCACGGCCATCGACACCTGAACCGCTGAACCGCTGAACCGCTCAACCGACCCTGGACAAAAAAAACGGCCCATTGAGGGCCGCTGTCCATCGCGATTTGAGCTCAGTCCCTTCACATCGGGTGAAAGAGAAGATCAGGGAAAAAGCGGTTGAACTCGATCATGATGCCCGCGGTTACACCAAACCAAATGGCGGCAAACACCGGAGCAGTGGTCAGAAATTTTTTCATGGTGAAGATCTAAGAAATGTCTGAAGTCAACAACCAGCAATCACCGCGAGGGGTCAGCGCGGAGATACGGTGATCTTGTCATCCGACTCGAGCAACTTGCCACTGGTGAGCTCACCGAAAGCGGCGAGAGGCCAGGTCGCAGCACCAATGGTGCTTTTAATCGCCAGGGGAAGATCGATCTGGATCTCATGCATGGTGGCGTCCTTGCGACCACGCACAGCAATCACGTAGCTGCGACCAGCCCAGCCGATGCAACCAGCGATGTAGAGGAACGCGATACCCGGGATCATGAAGTCGCCGGCATGGCTCCAGCGGCCATCCACGATCAGATGGGGCAGGCCATCCGCACCGCACACGGCCTGGCTATACATCTCAAAACGAGCCTTGGCCTGGTCGGTTTTCGCACCGGCTGCGCGCTGCTGAAAGCGAGCGCTCTCGGCGCAGGGGGTGAGGCCAGCGACGTCGGCATGGGCCGCCGGGGCCACACCGATGAGCAGGAAAACGGAGAGAAGTGCTGCGAACAGCCGGGGGAAAAGACGGCGCATGGGCGTGGTGTGCTGCCGCAGGGCAGGATGTCACTGAATGAGAATAAGAGAGCCAAGCTGAGCTGATGCCAACGGTTCTAGCCCTCGAAACAAGTTGTGACGAGTCAGCGGCGGCGATTGTGCGGGATCGCACGGTGTTGGCGAGTGCCGTGGCCTCCCAGGTGGAGGAGCATGCCCGCTGGGGCGGCGTGGTCCCTGAGATCGCCTCACGGCGCCATGTTGAAGCCCTGCCAGGGCTGATCGACCAGGTGGTCGAGGCCAGCGGCGTGGCCATCGCCGAGCTCGACGGCATTGCCGCCACCGTGGCCCCCGGCCTGGCCGGGGCACTGCTGGTGGCCTCCGTGACCGCGCGCACCCTGGCCCGCCTTCACAACAAACCCTTCTTGGGTGTTCACCACCTTGAGGGTCATCTGTGCTCGGCCCAGCTCGATGAGCAGCCCCCCAACCCTCCCTATCTGGTGTTGCTGGTGAGTGGGGGCCATACCGAGCTGGTGCGGGTGAATGGTCCCGGGGATTACCTGCGCCTGGGCCGCAGCCACGACGATGCCGCCGGAGAGGCTTTTGACAAGGTGGCGCGCCTGCTGAACCTGGGCTACCCCGGCGGGCCCGCGATCGAAGCCGCCGCTGCGGGGGGTGATCCCCACCGTTTTGCCTTGCCCAAAGGGCGCGTCTCGCGCCCCGAAGGAGGTTTTTACCCTTATGACTTCAGCTTCAGCGGGCTCAAAACAGCCATGCTGCGCCAGGTGAGATCGCTGCAACAGCAGGCCGAGCAGAGCGAAGGCGAACCCTTGCCGGTGGCCGACCTGGCCGCCAGTTTTGAGCAGGTGGTGGCCGAGGTCCTGGTTGAGCGCAGTTGCCGTTGCGCCGCCGAGCATCGTCTCTCCACCCTGGTCTTGGTGGGCGGGGTGGCCGCCAACCAACGGTTGCGAGCCCTGCTCGAGACCCGCTGCCAACGCGATGGCCTGCAGTGGCGACTGGCTCCTTTGACCTATTGCACCGACAACGCGGCCATGGTGGGCGTGGCGGGCTGCCAATGGCTCAAGGCGGGCGCCGCCAGTGCCATCGAGCTGGGGATTGCAGCCCGATGGCCCCTGGAGCAAGCCCGGCGGCTCTACGAAACCTCAGCTTGCTTTTAAGCGGCTTAAACTCGCTTGACACCACCCATCGCTGTGATGGCCTCCATGAACCAAGTCACGGAGCAAGTCATTGAGCAAGTCACCGCAAAATCCGCGACAGCCACCACGAACCAGCTCACGAGCACCGAAGGCATCGAGCCGGGTTACGAGCCCGTAAGTCCCCGTGAACTCAATGCGTGGCGCCGGGGCTTCACACCCCAAGCTGAGATCTGGAACGGGCGGCTGGCGATGATCGGACTCTCGGTCGGTCTCTCGGTGCTGGTGGCGGCAAGGTTGCTGACCGACTTCACAATGCCCTGACCATGAACGCCCTGACCATGAACGCCCTGACCATGAACGCCCAGGCCATGATCATCGGCGCCCCCGCAGGGCCTGGCCCAGTTCACTGGGTTTGAGACTCTGGGCCAGAGCGTCTTCAGCGGTGCACCTGCCGGCTTCAACCAAGGCCAGCAGAGCCTGGTTGGAGGTTTGCATCCCATCAAAGCCACTGCGGGCCATGATCTCCTCGATCGCGTCGAGCTCACCGCGCTGGATGTAGTCCTTGCAGGCATCGGTGTTGATCAAGATGTCGTGATAGGCGCAGCGCTTGCCGTCTTGGGTCTTGAGCAACCCCTGGGCCACCACGCCGAGCAGGGATTCCGACACCGCCCGGCGAACGGCTTCCTGCTCTGCCGCCGGAAACAGCCCCAGGATGCGTTCAACGGTCTTAACGGCTGAGTTGGTGTGCAGGGTGCCAAACACCAGATGACCGGTCTGGGAGGCCTCAAGTGCTGTTGCCAAGGTCTCTCGGTCGCGAATCTCCCCGATCAGGATCACGTCGGGGTCTTCCCGCAGAGCTGCCCGCAGGGCGTTCTGAAACAGCTTGGTGTGCTGGCCCACCTCCCGCTGGCGAATCAACGACTCACGGCTCTGGTGCACAAATTCGACCGGATCCTCGATGGTGAGGATGTGACGGCGGAGGTTGCGGTTGATCCAATCGATCATCGCCGCCAAGGTCGTGCTCTTGCCTGAACCTGTGGGACCGGTGACGAGGATCATGCCCTTGGGCCGGCTGGAGAGCTCCTTGAGCACCTCGGGCAGCTGCAGATCCTCGAGGCTGACAATGGTTTGGGGAATCAGACGCAGCACCATGGCGGTGCCGCGCACCGTATCCAACACATTGATGCGCACCCGCACAAAAGGAAAGGCATAGGAGCCGTCGTACTCCTTGTCACGCTGGAAGCAATCGATCTGGACCGGGCTGAGGATCTCCCGCAGCCAGCGTCCAAAGGTGGCTGCATCGGTGCTGGGCCAGCCCGTGCGCTGCATCTCGCCACGGGCCCTGAAACGGGGCTCTTCGCCGATGCCCAGGTGCACATCGGAATGGCCCTCGGCCGCAGCGATGCGCAAGATCTCTTCGAGACTGGCCGGCCCCTGACCAGCCAGGGGCTCTGGCGGGGCGTGTGTCTCTGGCGAAGCGAAGGGTGCCTGCCCAGGCGCAGCCGGGGGAGCCGAGGCCGCGCCCAACCCCGGGAAAGGCGAACCAGGAAAGGGCATCACCCCTGGGAAGGGTGTGGCCCCTGGGAAGGGGGACGGAGAATCGGCCAAACCCATGGAAGAACGCGCGACTGCGGCGGATCCCCAGCTTCGCGCCTTGGGCCTGGCTTGTCTTGGCACATAGGATCCGGGGGTGCGCCGCGCAGCCTTGACGCCTCTTCCCCTGGTCACGATCGTGCTGGGCACCAGGCCCGAAGCGATCAAACTGGCGCCGGTGATCCAGGCTTTTCAGCAAGCTCCTGACTTCCGCACCCGGGTGGTGCTTACCGGCCAGCACCGCGAGATGGTGAGCCAGGTGATGGATCTCTTTGGCATCACGGCCGACCACGACCTGGCCCTCATGGCCCCCAAGCAGACCCTCACCCACATCACATGTGGGGCTTTGCAGGGTCTCGAGCACGACTTCCAGACCCATCGGCCAGATTTGGTGCTGGTGCAGGGCGACACCACCACCGCCTTTGCCTCAGCCCTGGCCGCCTTCTATGGCCAGATTCCGGTGGGACACGTCGAGGCAGGGCTGCGCACCGACAACCTGCTCGACCCCTTCCCCGAGGAGGCCAACCGGCGCCTGATTTCCCAGCTGGCCCAACTGCACTTCGCACCCACGCCAGTGTCGGCGGCCAATTGCAGAGCCTCGGGCGTGGTGGGTGAGATCCTCACCACCGGCAACACCGTGATCGACGCCCTGCTGCTGATGGCCCAAAAGGCCGCCCCCTTTGCGCTGCCAGGGCTTGACGTGACCCAACAGCGGCTGATTCTGGCCACGGTGCATCGACGCGAAAACTGGGGTGAGCGGCTGCAGGCGATCGGCCAGGGCTTTCTGCAACTGCTAGAGCGCTTCCCCGACGTGGTGATCCTGCTGCCCCTGCACCGCAACCCCACGGTGCGCGAGCCGCTGCAGGCCCTGCTGGGGGATCACCCCCGCGCCTTTTTAACCGAACCCCTCGACTACGACCGCCTCGTGGCGGCCATGCGCGACGCCACCCTGGTGCTGTCCGATTCGGGAGGTCTGCAGGAGGAAGCACCAGCCCTCGGCAAGCCCGTGCTGGTCTTGCGCCGCACCACCGAACGCCCTGAAGCCGTGGATGCCGGCACGGCCCGGCTGATCGGCACCGAAACGGCCGACATTGTGGCCGAGGCCTCCCGGTTGCTCGAGGATTCGGACGCCTACAACGCCATGGCCCGGGCCCACAACCCCTTTGGCGATGGCCAGGCCAGCGGCAGAATCGTGGCCGCATCAAGGGCCTTCTTGCAGGGTGCCGCGTAGGGGAACTCCCTTGAAGGCCTCCTTAGGCTGACTAGCTCAAGCTCAACGGTCCATGGCTCCAGTTGCCCTGAATCCTGACCAACTCTCCCGACTTGCCGCTGACCTGCCCCTATGGGCGCTGGTCAACGGCACCATCCTGCGGCGTCAGATGCGGTTCGAGGACTTCGCAGCCGCGTTTGGCTTCATGACCCGCGTTGCGCTCAAGGCAGAGGCGATGGGCCATCACCCCGAATGGAGAAACGTCTGGAACCGGGTTGAGATTGATCTGACCACCCACGATCTGGGCGGCCTGTCCCAACTCGACCTCGACCTAGCCCGATTCATCGATGCCATCACACCCATGACCAGTCCCTGACCAAGCCATGACGAAGACCTGACCAGTCCCTGACGCGGTGATGATTGAGCCCAACCTGGCGTTGAGCCTCACTCAACGTTTTTTCTTCGCCCAGGGCGGCAAGTCGATGAACACCCGGCTGCCGGCCTTAACACCCGAGAGGATTTGGGTATTGCGGCCACTGCTCACCCCCAACTCCACAGGCTGAAATTTGGGTTGGCGATCGGGGCCCACCAGCAAGACACCCGGGCGGCCCAATTCAGTCACCACCGCCACGGTGGGAACGAGCGTATCCGCCTGAATCGTGCCGGTCTGAAAGTCGATGTCGGCGGTCATGCCGATGCGCAACTCAGGCGGCAAACCAAGCAACTGCAAGGTGACCTCAAAGGACGTCACGTTGTTGGTCTTGATCGCCCGCGGAGCGATCTTGCGGATGCGAGCGGCGAAACGGCGGTCTGGAAAAGCATCCACCCGCACCGTGGCCGACTGGCCCACCCGCAGCCGACCCACGTCGCTTTCGGGCACCTTGGCCACAGCCTCGAGACCGCGCGCCACTTCCACGATCGAGGAGCTGGTGGCACCGAGGCTGGTCGAAGCGGTGGTGGTGGGGGTCACAAAGGCCCCTCGATCGGCATAGCGCTGGCTGATCTGGCCATCAAAGGGAGAGCGGACCACCAGCTCATCGCGCTCGATGCCGCGCTGCTCGAGCCGTTCGCGGGCGGCATCCACCCCTGCTCGGTCAACCTCGTAGGCGCTCAAGGCCTTGTTGTAGTCATCGGCGCTGATCGCACGGTTCCGAAACAGCTGCTGGCGCCGCTGCCACTCACTGCGACTGCGGGCCAGATTGGCCTCAGCGGAGCGCAGGTTGGCCTGTAACTCCTGGCGCCGATCCACCAAGTCACCGCTGTCCATCAAGGCCAAGGACTGACCGCGGCGCACCCGGTCGCCCTCATCCACATAGAGCTGCACCAGCACCCCCTGACGCCTGGGGCTCACATTGACCCGCTCGATCGCATCGAGCTCACCACTGGCCGAGATCACCCCGGGCAAGCTGCCGGATTCGGCCACCACGGTGTAACGAGCCAAGGATTGCTGCTCTTGAGCCGTGCGACGCCCGTTGGCCACCGCCACGCCCCCCACCACCAGCACCGCGGCCGAGATTCCCAGCCAAAACCGGCGTCGCCGCATCAAACCTCCGCGTCGCTGCACGGGAGCATCAGCAGCCATGGGCCTCGACGATGGATTGGCGGGCTTGGGAGGCAAGAGGCTGGAAATGGCCCGGGCAGCAACTGGGGTAAGTCTCGCGGGCTGAGGGCCGCATTGGCGAGGGCTCCATTGGCGAGGCTGCATTGGGGAGGCTGCAATGGGGAAGCTGCATTGGCGAGACTCCATTGGCGAGGGCATCCGGGCCGCGTCAAGCGGCGATCCGACGGGCGAGCGAAACGATGGGCCGGACACCCAAGTCAGCTCGCTTTAGATTGAGTGGATGCTTAAAGCCGGAATCGTGGGACTGCCCAATGTGGGCAAGTCAACCCTGTTCAACGCCCTGGTGGCCAATGCCCAGGCCGAAGCCGCCAATTACCCGTTCTGCACCATCGAGCCCAATTCGGGGGTGGTGGCGGTGCCCGACCCCCGCTTGGCCCAGCTCTCGGCAGTGAGCCACAGCAAGGAGATCATCCCGACCCGGGTGGAGTTTGTTGATATCGCTGGCCTGGTCGAAGGGGCCAGCCAAGGCGAAGGCCTTGGCAACAAGTTCCTGGCCAACATCCGCGAAGTTGACGCGATCGTGCATGTGGTGCGTTGCTTCGAGAACGACGACGTGATCCACGTCTCGGGCTCCGTGGATCCGCTGCGCGACGCCGAGGTGATCAATCTGGAGCTCGGTTTGTCTGATTTAGCCCAGGTGGAGAAGCGCCGAGATCGGCTCAAGAAACAACTGCGTACCAGCAAGGAGGCCCAGCTGGAGGACGCCGCCCTTGAGCAGATCCAGGCGGTGCTCGAGCAGGGCGGTGCGGCCCGATCCGTGTCGCTCGATCCAGATCAGACCGCCATGCTCAAGCCCCTCGGCCTGCTCACCGCGAAGCCGATCATCTACGCCACCAACGTGAGCGAAGACGACCTGGCCAGCGGCAATGCCTTTGTGGAGTCGATCCAGACCCTGGCGGCCCGGGAGGGGGCTGAAACCGTTCGGATCTCAGCCCAGGTGGAAGCCGAGCTGATCGAACTGCCCGAGAGTGATCGCGCCGAATTTCTGGCGGGCCTGGGGGTCGCAGAAGGTGGTCTGGCCAGCCTGATCCGGGCCACGTACCGCCTGCTGGGCCTCCGCACCTATTTCACGACCGGTGAGAAGGAAACTCGCGCCTGGACCATCCAGGCCGGCATGACCGCACCCCAGGCTGCCGGTGTGATCCACACCGACTTTGAACGCGGTTTCATCCGGGCCCAAACCATCGGCTACAAGCAACTGATGGAGGCCGGTTCCTTAGCCGAAGCCCGCAACAAGGGCTGGCTGCGGGCCGAGGGCAAGGAGTACGTGGTCAACGAAGGGGATGTGATGGAGTTCCTGTTCAACGTGTGAGGCTTGAACCTTCACAATGGATAGAGCCAGTCCCATGCCATGACCACCCAGCAGCCCATCGAGCCGAATGACGCTGCCACCCATGCCGGAGCTGGCGGCTTGACAGAAGCCGGGGATCCCTCAGGCAATGCCCCCCACCCCCACGATTTCGAGGTGCAGAAGCAGAAGCACCAGCAGATCCGCAACGACCCCGATTACGACGATTGGGAATACGGCACCGAGCCCCTGCCCCACGAGGCGTGGGTCAAGGGCCAGGGCATCAACCCCGCCGTCCCTTCGGATTGATCCGGTAGAGGATCTTCGGCACTCCCGAACCGGATCCAGCCGGCCCACTCAGCACCCCCAGCAGATTGCGACGCTGAATCCTGTCGATGCGCTGCACCACCAGCAGCGCCAACCCCGCCGCCGCCGCCATCAGCGTCCAAACCCCAACCCCATGGCCTTGGCCATCGAGGAGCCGGCCAGCCAACAGGGGCGCCGCGAGGCCGCTGAGGGCAAAACATTGTGAAAACAACGCCATGGCCAGGCCCTGGTGCTGAGGTGGACTGAGCTCCACGATCGCCTCGGTGGCCGTGGGCAAAAAGGCGGCCTCGCCAAGGGCCAGAGGCAGCTGGGCCAGCACCACCATCGCCAGGCCCGCCGATGGGATGAAGGAACTGAGCGCTAGCAGCAGGCTTCCCACCACAAAACACACCAGGCTCAGACCGAGCCCAACCGTGACTGGCCGGTCGGCCAGCCAGCGCCCCACGGGCCACTGCAGCAGCACCAGCAAGCCGAGCTGCAGCCCAATCAGCAGGGCGCCCAGGCCTTCGGCCATCGGGGCTCGCTGCAATCCACCACGCACCAGATCCAGGGGCAGGGCGCTCTGCATCAGGGCTGGCACCGCTGTCGCCACCAGCGAAACCAGCAGCACGGGCACCAGGGGCGGCACCCACTGCTGCCAGGGCTGGGCGGGCACCGATGGCTCACGGCTCGGCGAACCAGGCAGTGGCCGCCAGAGCAGCAGGGCCACCACGGTGACCAGACACACCAAATCGACCACATAGATCCCGCGCAGCAGCCCAACCGACGCCAGCAGAGCCCCCAACAAGGCTCCACTGGCAATGCCGAGCGCGTCACCGGTGCGCACCAGGGCAAAACCCCGCGCCGAACCCAGCTCCCCGGCCGTGAGCGGCACCGCCAGCTCCATCGCCGGCCAATACAACCCCATGGCGATACCCAGCAGCAGCTGGCCCACCACATAGGGCCCGGGGCTGTTGGCAGCGACCAAGTTGAGGTCACCGCCCACGGCGGCCAGCGCCGCCAACAGCACCGGCACCGAGCAGCGCAGACCGCGATCCAACAGGGCACCACTCACAAAGCGGCCCAAGGTGCCCGCCAGGGCCGCCAACGCCAGTCCCTCGGTCACGCTGGTCGCCGTAAAAGCCTCCAGATGGAAGACAAGCGGGGTCAGATACAGCACGCCCCCAGCGCCAAATGAGGCAATCAGGCGGATCAGAGCCACCTCGCGCAGTGGCACGGGAAACTGGATCCACCAGGGCTGATCCGCGCTCGCCCTCACCTGTGCCTGTTTCAAACGCCTATCGCCGCATCGTGGGGGTCTTTGCCAGTTTGCTGCTGGCGGGCCCCTGGTTCACGCTGGCTGGTCCAGGCCTGGGATCAGCCCGGGCCGCCGAGCAACTGGAGCTCCAGCTCGATGGCCTAGCAATCCCGATCGAGCTGGAGCAGCTCGAGGCCTGGAGCCGTGATCCCGACCGCAGCCGCAATGACCTGGCGGTGTGGCTCAACCTGCTCGATCGTCGCAGTCGCCAAGACCTGGTGCAGCTGCTGCGGGCTCCCCTACTGCTCGACCAGAGCTTCGGCGAACAACTGCTGGGCAGCTGGACCGGCCAGCAGATGCTCAACGAGGTCGGCCAACTGCTGCGCAGCAGTAACGGCAGCAACAGCAGTTACGGCAGCAGCAGCAGCAACGGCAGCAACAGCTCCGCCCTGCTTTACCAGACCCTGCAGCAGCTGCTCCGCACCCGCAAGCAGGTGACCACCCTTGAGTTGCTGCGGGCCCTGCCGGTCGAACGGCTCGAACTGCATCTCGATGGGGTTTTGGAGCTGGCCCAGCAATGGCGCGACCAACTCGATCGGCAGCGCCTGGCCTTGCAGCAGCTACGGTTTCTGGCCCTGCCACGGCGAAAGGCCCTGCCGCTGGTGCTCGCCAATGGGGCCAGCCCCCTTGCCATCCAACGCAACTTGGCCGTGGCCCATCGGAGCGGCCCCCTGCCCCTGCAGATCTGGCCCAGCCCCAAACCCAGCCCAGGCCCCTGGGTGGTGCTGATGCCGGGGCTGGGGGGCAGTGCCGGGCAGTTGGGCTGGCTGGCCGCAGCGCTGGCGAGCTGGGGCTGGCCCGTGGTGGTCCTCGACCACCCTGGCAGCGATGCGGTGGCCATGCAGGCGGCCCTGGTGGGCCAACGGCCGCCGCCGGGTGCCGAAACGCTCCCCGAACGCCTCGACGACCTCCAGGCCGTGCTGCAGGCCCAGCAGCGCGGCGAGCTGGCCGAGCTCAGCGTGCCGCCGGGGCAGCCCGTGGTGTTGATGGGGCACTCCCTGGGCGGGCTGGCCGCCCTGATGGCGGCCGGTCTCAAGCCGGAGCCAGGCCTGGCGCAGCGCTGCCGAAAGGCTCTGCAGCGCTTGCCGCTCACCAACCTCTCAAGGCTGCTCCAGTGCCAGTTGCCCCAGAGCCTCCCCCCCCAGCCCCGCATCCGGCAGACTCCAATTGCCGGGGTTGTGGCCTTCAACGGATTCGGCAGCCTGCTGTGGCCCAGCCAGGGGTTGGTCAGTTTGGAGGTGCCGGTGCTGCTGGTGGGGGGCAGCCTCGATCTGGTGACCCCGCCACTCAGTGAACAGCTGGATGTGTTTCTGCCCCGGGCCCATCCCCGCAACCGGCTGGTGATGGTGGAAGGGGGCAGTCATTTCTCACCGGTGCGGGTGACCCGCCAGGGCCATGCCCTGTTCCAGCTGGGCGATGAGTTGGTGGGGGTGGAACCGCGCAAGGTGCAGCAGTTGCTGCTGCAATTCACCGCTGAATTCCTCAAGGGAATCGACGATCCGCTGCTGCTCTCGCCCCAGCAACGCGACCAGAACGGCGTTCGGGCCTACGTGCTCGATCCAACGGAAGCTCGCCGCTGGAAGCGCCAAATCCGCTACTGAGCCGGGGCTGATGCCTAGAAGTCAAGGCGGGGATCGAGCCAGGCCACCAACAGATCCACCGCCACGGTCACCAGCACCACGAGGCCCGCCACCACCACCACGATGCCCTGCACGAGGGGATAGTCCCGTTGGGCGATGGCCTCCTGCAGGCGGGCCGCCACCCCAGGCCACGAGAAGGTCACCTCGATCAGCAGCGCCCCGCCGATCAGGGAGGCCACGGTGATGCCGATGATGGTGAACACCGGTAGGAGGGCATTGGGCAGGGCATGGCGGAGGATCAGGCGACGCTCGCTCAACCCGCGACTGCGGGCCGCCTCCACATAGTCAGAGCCCATGGCCCGGCGCAGGTTGAGGCGCAGGGCATTGGCAAAGATGCCCGAGAGCAGTAGGGCCAAGGTGCCCGCCGGCAGGGCCAGGTGGCGCAGGCTGCCGCTGAGGGCCTGCCACTGGCCATGGGCCAAACCCAGCCGCATGCTGTCGACGAGATAAAAGCCCGAACCCGTAGGTGGCAGCAGGGTGGGAGGGAACCGTCCACCCACAGGCAACCACCCCAGCCACACCGCAAAGATCAGCTGGGCCGCCATCGCCGCCCAAAACGGCGGCAGGGCATAGGTGCCGATCCCATAGAGCCGCGCCGCCAGATCGACCGATCCCTCGGCGCGGGCGATGCCGCTAAAGCCCACCGCCAGGCCCACCACAGCCGCCAGCACCAGGGCCACGGCCCCCAGCTCCAAACTGGCGGGCAGGGTTTGACCAATCACGGCGGTGACGGGCTCCTGGTTGGTGAGCGACACCCCGAGATCGCCCCGAAGCAGCTGGACGAGGAAGGCAGCGTATTGGTGCAGCAAGGGCTGATCCAAACCCAGCTGAACCCGCAGCGCAGCCCGAGCAGCCTCCGGCGCCCTGCTGCCCAGGAGGGCGTCGATTGGATCACCCGGGGCCAGCCGCAACAGCAGAAAGACCAAACTGGCGAGTAGGCACAGCATCAGCGGCGCCAGGGCCACCCGGGTCAAGCCGTAGCGCAGCAATCGTCCCCGCCGGCTCATTGGCGCCTCATCTCCTGGAGCACCACCCGACCGGAGCCATCGAAGCGGGGCACCGCCAAGCTTGGCCGCACCCAGATGCGGGGCGCCACCAACCACAGCGGTAGGTAGGGATTGGCGGCAGCTGTCTGCCGCTGGATCCGCTCCAGCAAGGCGCGCCTCGCCGTGCCGGCCAACGCCGCACTGCGCTGCAGCTCAGCGGCAAGGCCCGGCCGGCTCCAAAAGCTTCCACTGGCGGCGCTGGCACCCTTGAGACACCGGTCACCGCGAGCCTGTTCGCAGCCCAGCAGCGGCACCAGGTAATTGTCGGCGTCGGGAAAGTCACCCATCCAATCGAGCACGATCATCGGAAAGTTGCCATCGCCGAGCTGGCGGTAGGCGGTGGTGGATTCCATGCCCTGCACCTGCAACTCCACGCAATCGCCGAGGTCTTGGCGCAGCAAGGCCTGCCAGGTGAGCGCAAACAGCTTGTCACTCGGAATGTTGGAGCGAAACGTGAGGGGCAAGACCAGCCGTCGGCCCCGGCAGTAGCCCGCTTGGCGGTAGAGCTGGCGAGCCCGCCCAGGGTCATACCGAGGCCAGGCCGGGTGCTCCCCCCCCGCCAACACCGGCGGCACCAGGCTGCGCAGGGGAGAACGCAACCCCTGACTCACCCGCGCGGCAATGCGCTGCCGATCGAGGCTGAAGGCCACGGCCTGTCGCAGCAACGGCCGATCAAGCGGTGGCTGGTCCGTGAGGAGGGTGAGGTAGCCGATCTCCAGGGCCGGCCCCACCGCCTCGCGCAGGGCACCCCGGTTCGCCTGGCGATGCAGCGCCGCCTGCTGATCCACCTCGAGACTGGTCGACAGCAAGGCATCCACCTCCCCGCTCTGCAGGGCGCCATAGAGGGCCGTGGAGTTGCTTAGCGAAACCAGATCGAGCCCCTGGTTGCTGGGCTTGGCACCCCAATAGCCAGCAAAGGGTTCAAGCCGCTGCTGCTGGGGTGTGAAGAAACTGAGCCGGTAGGGGCCCGTGCCCACAAAGCGATCGCTGAGCTGGCGCCGGCCATGGCGGCGATAGGCCGCGGGGGAGAGGGGGGTGAGGTTGATGGCGCTGAGCAGCTCAGCCATGGCGCTGTAGGGGCGCTTGAGCTCCAGCTCCAGGGTGTGGCTCCCCGTGGCCCGAACCGCCGTCACCCGCTCGCCGAGCAGATAACTGAGCTTGCCGATGGCCAAAAAACGCTCCAGCGAAAACACCATCGCCGCCGCATCAAATGGCGTGCCGTCGTGAAAACGAACGCCACGGCGCAAGCTCACCTCCACCCGGAGACCATCGGCGCTGAAGCGGGGCAGCGCCACGGCCAACCGGGGCTGAATGCGTCCATCAGCACCGATCGCATAGAGCGGATCGCCAAGGGCGCTCAAGACCTGCATGGCCCCAAAGGTGTAGGCACCCGCGGGATCGACCGTATCGATTCGGTTGCGGCTCGCCACGATCAGGCGATCGGGGGACCGGGGCGGCTGGCACCCCACCAGGGTCAGCCCCAGCAGGGGTGCAGCCAGCAGGCGAGCCAGGCGTGCCAAACCCATTCAGGGGCGCGGTCCAGGCGAATAGCTGCTGGGCTGGGGGCGGTGGGGGGCACCTGTATGCAGCTGCTGCAATGAGATTTCAAACACCGGACATCCCCGGCGGGCCAAGGGCCAGCGGCGCAGCCAGCAGCGATCGTGTCGCTCATCCACGGCGATCACCTGATAGAGCTGATCATCACCCTGGAGGCGCCAACAGTCACCCTGACGGGGCAGGGAGGCTGGCAGGCGGGAGGCTGGTGGGCGGGAGGCGCTGGCAAAGGTCATGACTCAATCGGCGAGACGACGCAACAAGCAGGGAGACCAGTGGAGGAAAAAAGAGAAGAGGCCCCTTCAGCTGCGAGCAAGGCTTCCAAAGCTCAACACATTGAAACGTTCATTTGGCTACCAAACGGCGGGGTCGTGCGCAGATGGCGACACAGCCACTGTGAACCACCGCCAGCCCCACCCACCTGTGATCAAAGGGTGCGCAGGCAAGCTGCCACAGACCGAACGTCGGGTAGGGCCTCAATCGCCGCCAAGGCCGAACGGAAGGCCGCTTCCCGTACCTCATGGGTGATCACGACGATTTCGGCCCCCTCAGCGGCATCAACTGAGGGCTGAAATTGCACGATCGACTGGATGGAAACTCCCTCCTCGCCAAAACAGGAGCCGATTTTGCCGATCACACCGGCCTGATCTGTGGTGCGGAGACGAACGTAATTGCGATGGTGGGTTCCAGCCGGATCGACCAAAGCGCAGGGCCGCCAGGTCCTACCCGCCAGCAGGGGATCCAGGGGAGCAACCGCACCTGGCGGCAGGGCACGTTCCACCTGTCGAATGCCGGCGATGTTGAGGATGTCGGCGACGACGGCCGAAGCCGTGGGCCCGGCGCCCGCCCCAGGCCCATAAAACATCACCCGTCCCACCGGATCCGCTTCAACCAAGATCGCGTTGTTGACCCCGTGCACCCCGGCGAGGGGGTGATCCTTGGGGAGCAGGGTGGGATGCACCCGCACATCCAGCTCAGCAGCCCCTTCAGCCGAAAGGCCAACCTGCTCGGCCACGGCAAGCAGCTTGACCCCAAAGCCAAGCTGGGCTGCATAGGCCACGTCACGGGCATCAAGGCTGTCGATGCCGGCGGTGGGAATTGCAGCGCGCGGCACCGAACCGCCAAAGGCGAGGGCGGCCAAAATCGCGATTTTGTCGGCAGCATCATGGCCCTGCACATCGGCGGCGGGATCGGCTTCGGCGTAGCCCAGCCGCTGGGCGTCAGCCAGCACCTCGGCATAGGCCGCACCCTCATCGGCCATGCGGCTGAGGATGTAATTGGTGGTGCCGTTGATGATGCCGCTCACCCGTTGGATGCGGTTGGCACCGAGCGACTGCTTGAGGGGCTCAATGATCGGAATGCCGCCACCCACGGCTGCCTCGATCAGCACGTAGACCCCTTGGGCCGTGGCTGCCGCGGCAATCTCCTCGCCATAGCGAGCGATCACCGCCTTGTTGGCCGTGACCACCGGCTTGCCGGCAGCAATGGCCCGCAAGATCAAGCTTCGGGCCGGCTCCAGGCCGCCCATCACCTCCACCACGATGTCGACGCTGGGATCGTCGACCACGGCCTCGGGGCTGCCGGTCAGCAGTTCAGGGGCCAGGTTGATCGGCCTTGGCCGTTGCAGATCCCGCACAGCCACCCGCCTCAACTGCAGCTCGGCTACCAGCGGATGGCGTCCCTGCGGACTCGCCACAATCGCCGCCACCCCGGCTCCCACCGTGCCAAGGCCAAGCAAGCCGATGCCGATGGTCATGAAGCAGAGGCGATGTGTGCGTGATCCTAGAAATCACTCGGCCAAGCCTTGGAGCGCGAGCACCCGAGCCTGGGCCTGCATCATTTTGAAAATGTTGAGAAAGCCATTAGCCCGCGATGGGGTGAGGCTGGCCTGCAGGCCGGTCTGGGCCATGAAGCCCGGGTCCAGATCTGCGACTTGGGCTGGGCTGAGACCCTCGAGACCAGCCATTAGCAGTGCCAAGAGCCCTTTGGTGATCGCCGCGTCGGAATCTCCCTGCCAGTGGAGCCGGCCTTCCATCAGCTGGCCCACCACATACACCTGGGAGACGCAACCCTTGACCTTGAAGACGTCCTGGCGAAATTCGTCGGGCAATGGCTCCAGTTTTTTGGCAAGCCAAAGCACGTACTCGTAGCGACGGCGGGGATCGGCCGTGCTGGCCAATCGCTCCACCATGGTGTCGAGGGCTTCGCTGCCGGTGGCCATGGGTTCAGCTCCGGTGGTTTCGGTTGCGATCAGGCTTGTGTTGCCGTTTCCTATTGAGTTTGCGGTCAAGCTGGCGGCCGCGGTAGTTCAGCTGCAATCTCCCCGAGAAGCCTCCCCAGAGGCCTCCCCAGAGAGCAACCCCTCCCACCAGCAGCCATGGCGCTGCGTCGAGCCAGTGCCACGGAGGGCGCTCCGGTGAGACCGCCGGCACCGTGATGAAGGCGGAGGAGGTCCTGGTGGAGAGGGTTGCAGGCAGCTCGAGATAATCGCGGTGACCAGCCCCCAGATCGACCTTCAGCTCCCAGGAGGGACCCACTCCCGCAGGCAGCTGGAAACGCAAACTTCCTTGCTGATCGGTGCTTCCGACCACCAACGACTGCTCTCCCCCTGGAGAAACGAGGCTCACCTGGGCCCCCGCAGCGGGTTGGCCACTGCCGAAGCGGCTGTCGAGCACCAGGGTGTCGTGGAGACCTTGGAGGCGTTCAAGGGTGCTCTCAATGGCATGGGCCCGAACAGGGGAGGCCGCAGCCAGGGTCAGGAGGGCCAGCAGCGGTGGCGAGAGCACCAACGCGCGCAGCACGGCAGTTGAGGGGCGCAGCATCGCGAAATCAGGAGTCTTTCCAGCGGCTGTCGGAGGTCTTGCCGGCCTGCACCATGCGCACCATCGAACTGACCATCATCGAGAGGGCGCCGCTGCTGACCCCACGGCTCTCAAGCTCGGCAGCCAGCACACGATCTGGCGCAGAAGCCGCGGCTTGCATGAGATTTGCAGGGAGAGCCAAGGAGCATCGGGTCACTGAATCCGATCCTGGCAAACAACAGCCTCAGCCGCGATGAGCAAGGCACGAATTGTCAAGTTTGGGGGCGGCGAAGCCCTCCCTCATCGATCCAGCCATCAAAGGGGATGTCCCAGGGATCGCCGGGGAGGGTGTCGACCACACAAGCCTCCGGCACGATCACCACGGCCGGCACGGCACGCCAGGCGGGGTCGGCCCTGAGCCGGTCGTACCAGCCACCGCCGTAGCCCAGGCGCACCCCACCGCGGTCAACCGCCAGGGCCGGCACCAGCAACAGCACCAGTTGCACAGGAGCCAGGGCCGGCAGTTCGGCGGCAGGGGCTGGGATGTCGCAATCGTCGGGCTGCAGCACGGTCCCGATGGGCCAGGGGCGATACAGCAGCCGCCCGGCAGCAACCGCCGGCAGGGCCAGGGGCCAGCCCAGCCTCCGCAGGGCCGGCCCCAGATTGGGCTCGCCGTTGAGGGGCCAAAACACTCCCACATGCCGATCAGAAGACCGCCGCTGATCCCGCAGCAATGGCTCCAGAAAGTCGCTTAGGTGATGGTCCAACTGCTGCTGCAGGCCTGCGGCGTGCTGGCGGCGCACCCTGCGGTAATGACGGCGCAGCGCTGCTTTGTCTCTGGAGGCAGCCAAACCGGGGGAGATCGTCATCAGCAAGGAGGGGCTCCTCAGCGCTGAAACCAACCGGTGAGCGCCACGGCCAAGGCGTCGGCGGCATCGTCGGGCCGTGGCGGGGTGTCGAGGTTGAGCTCACGCATCACCGCCTCCAGCACCTCGTCTTTGTGGGCATGACCCGAGCCGGCCAGGGCGAGTTTGATCTGCATCGGAGGAAATTCAACGGCCGGGACCTTGAGCCGGGCCAGGGTCATCATCACCACCCCCCGGGCCTGCACCACGGAAATTGTGGTGCTGGATCGATAGAAAAAAAACTTCTCAACCGCCGCCAAATCAGGGGACCAGCGGCGCAGCAGGAGGCGAAGGTCGCGGGCAATTTCCACCAGCCGGTCGCCCTCGGGCACGCCGGCCTCGGTGCGAATGATGCCGCAGTCAAGCAAGCGCTGGTCGCGCCCCTCAACCTCGATCACGCCGTAGCCCACCCGAGCCAGGCCTGGATCGATGCCGAAGATGCGCACTCAGGCCGCCAGCGCCAGCTCAAAGGCGCGGCGATCGGTGGCCTCGGGCCGCTCAAACACCTTGCAGAACACCTTCACCACCCGATCGCCGGAGTCGATCTGCTCGAGGGGGTCTTTGCGAAGGCGGTGCCTTAGGCAGCAGGCCACCACCCGTGCCACATCATTTTCATCGACCACGTTGCGGCCCTCAAACGCCGCCAGCGCCCGGGCCGCCCGGTTGGTGACGATGTCGCCGCGCAGGCCATCCACATCGAGTTCGCCGCAGACCGCCGAAATGCGGATCCGCAGATCGCCGTCGATCTGCACCTGGCTCAGGCGCTGCTGGGCCTCCACCACCCGGGCCTGCAGGGCCTCCTGATCGGCCTGCACCGAAGCATTGAAACCATCGGGATCGTTATCGAAGGCGGTGCGCTGATCCACCACCTGCACCCGCAACTCGGGATCACGCACCGTACGCACTTCCACACTCATGCCGAAACGATCCAGGAGCTGGGGCCGCAATTCGCCCTCCTCGGGGTTGCCCGAGCCGATCAGCACAAAGCGGGCTGGGTGCCGCACGCTCACACCCTCGCGCTCCACCGTGTTCCACCCAGAAGCAGCCGAATCGAGCAGCACATCAACCAGGTGATCGTCGAGCAGGTTGACCTCGTCGACATAGAGCAGGCCCCGGTTGGCCTTGGCCAGCAGGCCCGGTTCAAAAGCCCGCACACCCTCGCTGAGGGCCTTTTCAATGTCGATCGTGCCGCAGAGGCGATCCTCGGTCGCCCCCAGGGGCAGGTCCACCATCGGCACCTGCCGTTTCTCAATCGGCAGCGGCTCGCCCCCGGAGGCGCGCTCACTCACCTCGGCGCTCTGGAGGTCGGGGTCGACCGGTGAACTGTTGTAGGGGTCACCCGCCACCACGTCGATCTCGGGCAGCAAGTCGGCCAGCGCCCGGATTGTGGTCGATTTGCCGGTGCCTCGATCGCCCATGATCATGACCCCGCCGATGCGGGGATCGATCACGTTGAGCAGCAGGGCCAACTTCATTTCCTCCTGGCCCACCACCTGGGTGAAGGGGAAGACCCTGCGCTTGCGGGCTGGATTCACGGTGCGGCGACGGGTACAGGGGCTGGCTGGGATTGTTTCACAGGCGCCTCAACAGGCAGCAGGCTGAGCACCTGGGGCGGCGTGGCGTCGGCTGGGTAAATCAGTCGCACCCGCAAGCTGCGCTCGGCGCCAGGGGCCAGGGTCACCGTGCCGAGGGCAGGCCCCGGCTGACCCTGGCGCAGCACCAGATGGAATCCCTGACGCCCCGGGCCGGGGGCATCGAGGCCACTCACCTCGACCGTGCCGCGAAACATCACCGCCTTGGCAGGAGTGCTGTTGAAGCGGAGCCCGCCAAGGGCCTGGTTGCCCTTGAGCGGCGATTCCAAGGCGAGACGCAGGGCTGCGGGCCTAGCCGAGGTGTTGCGCAACGGAATCGTGAGGTCGTATTCAACCCCGTAATTGCCATGGGCAGCCCAGGCCGTGCCGGGGTAGTAGGCCTTCAGCGCAGCGGTCTGGACCTGGGCTGTGCCCAGGCTGCCCCGCTCGAGGGAGGCAATCGGCCATGACAGCGGCGCCCGGCTGGTGCTCAGCCAAGCCTGGCCTGGATCGGTGATTCGGCCGCTCCAGGTGCTGCCCACCTGCACCCCACTCACGCGCGAGTAGATCATCGCGCCGGGCGCGCCGCGGGGGCTGGCCTGGTGTTCCTTCGGGCTCAGGGGGCCATCGAGCAAGCGGGCCCAGGTCTCAGGAGGAGGGGCTTGGTCGTTGGGACCAAAGGCCGCCAAGGTGGCCAAATCCAGCGGCCCATCGCTGTGGAGCCGCAACTGCAGGTTGCGACCGTTGAGCAAGGGGTCGAGGCCCCGCACCGGCAAAGGCAGCACCATCAAGGTGGTGAGGGCATCGGCCGGCAGGAGCCACTGCTCCGGCAACTGGGCCGACCGCTGCCGCAGCAGCAGTTCGGTGGCCACCCGGCTGCCGGGCCCGGCAAACACCGGCGTGAGCCCCTGGGGCAGCACGGCCGGCAAGGGCAAGAAGGGCGCGCCGCTCTGGGTTGGATCCACAGACTGGGAGAGGGCCGTGGAGCCCGCCAGCAGCCTCAGATTCACCGGTCGGGGGCCACGGGGACGGGCCACCACGGCCATCCAAAGGGTGGAATCGAGGCTCTCGGGCCTGCCCGCGTACACATGGTGGCTGAACAGATCAAAGCGCCCCTGCAGTGGCACATCGAGATGGGCCGCAGCCACCCCACGTTTCCCCGCCGCAAAGGTTGACAACAGGATGCCCGGCCCGCTGATCAGCTCGGGGTTGTTGTCGTTGACCACCAAGACCGTATCGAGGCCGCCGGGCAGGGGTGCCACCGCCTGGGGACGCAGCCAGATCGTCGCCTGGGGGGCGGGTTGGGCGGAGACCGCTTGGGTCGCGGCCAGCAGAGCGCCCGAAGCCATCCCAACCACAGAAAGCCCAACCACCAAGACCCGAGGGGCCGGGTTCAGCCCACTGAATGACCGTCTCATCGGCGTCCCACCAAGGTGCTCGAGACGGCCGCCGCCATGGCGCGAATCAGGTCGGTGGATCGGGGGTCGTTGAAAGGTCCTTTGACCATGAAGGCCATCACGGCGCGCTGACCCGTGGGGAGCTGCACGAGGGCCGCATCGGCATAGGCGATCCCAATGTCGCCCGTTTTGTTGTAAGTGGTGATTCCAAAGCTGCGCAACTCGCTGTCGGGATCGGCCGAATCACCGCCCAGGCCCTGCAGCAATCCCAGGGGAATCAGGGTGTTGGTGCGCGATGAGGCCATGATTTCGCGAAACAGGTCGCGAGCGCGGGGTCCCAGCTTCTCGCCCGTATCCACCAACGCGATCGCGCGGGCCAGATCGCGGGCACTGGTGGTGTTGGTGCCCTTGAGGTCGGGCAACCAATTGTTGACCACCGTGGCCCCCAGGCCCAGGGCCGCAAACTGCGCATTGAGGGAGAGCTTGCCGCCAAGGCGCTTGATCAAGAGGTTGGTGGCGCTGTTGTCGCTGACCCGGATCATCTCGGTGGCGGCCTCAAAGAAGGGGAAACGGGTGCCCACCGGCCGACTGGCCATCCAGCCGGCGCCGCCGCCCACCACCTCCTTGGTGAGGGGCAGGGGTTCATTCCAGCGCAGGCGGCCCGCGTTGAACGCATCGAGGCCCACCAGCAAGATCGGGGTCTTAATCGAGCTAGCAGCGGGCAGGGGCAGGTCGGGTTGCATCTGGGCAAAGCGACCGTCGTCGAGAACCAGCAGGTAGCCGGAGGCGCTGAGATCCTTATGGGCTGCCGCCAGGCTGCTCCAGCGATTGGACAGGGCCGTGATCTCCTGCCGAGGTTCAAACCGCCCGACCGTGCCCGCGGCGGGCCCAAAACCGCTGGAGGAGGGCTGGGTCTCCGGGCTCGTTGTGGCGGCGCCCTGGGCGAGCCGCGGCGCCAACAGTTTGAGGCTGGTGCCGGTGATCACCCCCAGGCCGATGCCCATCACAGCCAGGCGGAGTACCAAGCGCAGGGGCGCCATCCAGGGGCGGGGGGTACTGCGAGGAGGACGGCCACTCGGCACGAACAATCGGCAGGGATCCCGACGCTAAGGGGTGTTGTCCACAGCCCAGCGGCACTGACGCACCATGCCCCGCAGCAGGGCGGCCTCCTCGGCACTTAAGCCCGAGCGCTGCAACAGGCCTCGCAACTTGGCCATACGGGCCGCCGCGGTGTGGGGATAGAGAAATCCCACCTGCATCAACAGGGCCTCGGCATCCGAAAACAGCGCCTCGATGGCGCCGCGGGGAGCCAGCGCAAGCTCCAATGACGGCGATGGCGCCTCGCCAGCAGAGGCCTCAATGAGGTGGTGCAGTTCATGCAACACCACGGCAACGGCATGGGAGAGGTTGAGGGAGCGATAACCCGGCCCGGTGGTCAGGCGCAGCAACTGTCCCGCCTGCAGCAGCTCATCGGCAGCCAGACCACGGTCTTCCCGCCCAAACACCAGGGCTAGCGGCGGTGGATGGATGGGCGGTGGATGGATAGGCGGTGGGGCCTGTAGGCCTGCGATCGCGGGGGCGAGCAACCAAGCCAGGGCAGGCTCGAGGGCGAGGGGTTCGCGGGGTTCTCCTTCACCGCGACCACTGGTGGCCACCACTTGAGAGCAATCGGCGAGCGCCTCAGCCAAGGTCGAAAAGTGGCGCGCCTCTGCCAACACACCACCTCCGTGCACGGCCATCCGCTGGGCCTCTTCGGCCAGGGGATTGCACCGGGGGGCCACCAGCCGCAGCTCAATGGCCAGCTGTGGTGAGCTGAAATTGGCACAGAGCCTGGCCACACTGCCCACATTGAGCGGTCCGGCCGGCTCCACCAGCACAAGGGCCAGGTGAAAGGGTCGCAGCTCCTGATCCTGAGACGACTGGCTCAAACCAGGCTCTGCAGGTAGGCCAGCAGATCGGCCATCGCCTGGGGCTCCGGCTGGAAGCGGGGCATCGGCGGTGTGCGTCCACTCACCACCTGCTGAATCAACTGACGGTTGTTTTTGCGCTGGGCAACCCCGTGCAGGTTGGGACCGACCAGCCCCTGGCCGGCAATGCCGTGACATCCGGCGCAATTGAGCAGAAAGAGACGACTGCCGGTTTCAGCCACCCCACTCAATTCCAAGGTGGTGCGGGTGTAGGGATCGCTGCGGGCAGCCGGCAGCACCAGCAACACCACCACGATGCAGGCCGTGGCAAAGGCCACCAGCAGGGCCCCCACAAGACCCCGACGGTTCGAATCTGGAGGAGCGGGAACGGGCGGCGTGGTCACAAAAGCTCAGAAAGACTCGCGTTAATGGCCAGGCACATGGAAGAATTGGACCTCGACCGACATTTCGGCTTTCCCATGATCGAACCCCTGCTCTGCGGCATCGTGCTCGGTCTGATTCCCGTGACGCTTCTCGGCCTGTTCATTGCAGCCTGGAATCAGTATCGCCGCGGCAGCCTGCTCGACAGCTGAGCTGCAGCGTCACCACTTCGGTGGCTCCATAGCGGCGCCGATCCTGGAGTTCAAATCCTGGCGGCACGTCAGGAACCCCGCTGCGGGCGCATTCCCAGAGCAGCAGCCCATCGGGATTCAGCCAATCTCCAGCCCGCACCGCCAAGGTGAGCGGTTCATACAGACCTGCGGCATAGGGGGGATCCAGATAAATCAAATCAAAACCATCGGCGCGTCCAGCCGGCCCAGCATCGGAATGGTGCTCAAGAGCCTTGCGTTGAAGGCCAGCACGTTCAAGCTCCTTGAGCTCAAGGGTATTGCGCTCAAGGAGCTTCTGCTGAAGTCCATTCCGCTGAAGCCTTGGCTTGTTCTGGCTCGGTCCAGACAGCCACTGCTGGGCGTCTTGATGATCAAGGCGCCATTCCCCTGGATCATGGAGCCCTGAGGCCACGGCAGCCAGGTTGGCCCGGGCCACTTGGGCGATGCGACGGTCCTGCTCGACGGCGATCACCAGCGAGGCGCCGTGCTGCAGAGCCTCGCAGGCCATGACCCCACTACCGCTGCAGAGATCCAGCCAGCGGCAACCGCTCAGCCGCGGGGCCAAACGATTGAACACCGCCAGCCTCACCCGAGCCGCCGTTGGACGGGCCCGATCCCCGGGCGGGCTCTGCAATTTGCGGCCACCACTGAGCCGCAGGCTCATGGCTTCGGACTCATGACTTCGGACGCTGGGCGCCCAGCCAGCCCAGCCAGCGCCGCAGCATCACCTCACCACTGGGGCCCGACTTCTCAGGATGGAATTGGCAGGCGCCAATGGCTCCTTGCCACACTGCAGCGGCCACACGGTGTCCGGCAAAGGCCACTTCGGCCGTGGTGCAGCGTGGATCGGTGGGCTCAGCGGCGTAGGAATGCACGAAATACATCCAGGCCTCGACACTGGCATTGGGCAGCAGCGGACTCGGTGTCGCAGGGATTAGAGGCTCCCAGCCCATGTGGGGGATGGGATCACCCACCCGGCGGGGCAGAGCCCTCACCCGACCCGCAAGGATGCCAAGTCCTTCAGCCTGCCCCTCATCGCTGGCCTCAAACAACAATTGCAAGCCCAGGCATATGCCGAGAAGAGGCTCTCCAGCGGAGCACCACTGACGCAGCGGCTCGACCAATTCGGCCCCATGCAGCTGCTCCATGGCTGGATCAAACGCTCCAACCCCAGGCAGTACCAGGGCATCACAGCCCTCGAATGCCGCCGGTGAAGCCACGGGAACCACTTGGGCACCCAGTCGTTCAAAGGCGCGCTGCACCGAGTGCAGGTTGCCCATGCCGTAGTCAATGAGACCGATGCGGATGCTGGTGGTGCACAGATTGGGTTCCCTCAGGGAAAGGTTGACGTTCAGAGGTACTTGGCCAGGGTGCTCGAGAGGGTGGTCTTGGGCACAGCTCCCACAACGGTATCCACCTTCTGACCACCTTTGAAAATCATCAGGGTGGGGATGCTGCGAATCCCGTACTGGCTGGCCACGTTGGGATTTTCATCGGTGTTGAGCTTGAAGACCTTGATCTTGCCGTCAAATTCCTTGGCAATTTCGTCGACAATCGGAGCCACCATGCGGCAAGGGCCGCACCACGGGGCCCAGAAATCAACCAGCACGGGCACGTCACTCTTGAGCACATCTTGCTCAAATGAGGCGTCGGTGACAGCGGCAGCGCTGGACATCCTTGATGGGAACAGGGTTCCGGGAATCTAGCAAGATTTTTGCAGTCGGCCCACGCGTGACGATGCAGGGCAACAAGCCGTTGCAGGTCCCTGGGCAGAACCAGCGACTGCAGATGTTGGCCAGGTGATGGGCTGGCGTTGGCCAGGCGAGGACCGCTGGCGTTGGTCAGCCAGTGAACTGGCACTGGCCAGCCAGTGATCCGCTGACCAGACGGTGATCGGGCGAAGACAAAAAGCCCGGGCGCGCCGGGCCGGGGGTGTGAGGAGTGTGCGAGCCGTAGCCCCCACACCTTCAGGATAGGGCGCCCAAGGGCCTCTCCTCACGGGTCATTTGCCCATGCCCAGCTGCTGAGCCTTCTGATAGACCTTGCCCTCGGTCAACAGGGAGGGTGCAACCACCACCTCCACCTGTTGCATCTCTTTGAGCGTGCGGGCCCCCAGGGTTCCCATCGACGTGCGAATGCAGCCCAGGAGGTTCTGGGTGCCGTCATCGAGACCGGCCGGTCCACGCAGAATCTTTTCGAGGCTGCCGGTTGTGCCCACCTTGATGCGAGTGCCGCGCGGCAGCACCGGGCTCGGCGTGGCCATGCCCCAGTGAAAGCCACGCCCGGGGGCCTCAGCAGCACGGGCAATCGGCGAGCCGATCATCACCGCATCAGCGCCGCAAGCCAGGCATTTGCAGATGTCGCCACCGGTGACAATGCCACCGTCGGCGACGATCGGCACGTAGCGGCCACTCTCACGGTGGTAGTCGTCCCGGGCAGAGGCACAGTCGGCCACTGAGGTGGCCTGGGGAATGCCGATCCCGAGCACACCCCGGCTGGTGCAGGCAGCACCGGGCCCGATGCCCACCATGACGCCGGCTGCTCCGGCGCGCATCAACTTGAGGGCCACCTCGTAGGTCACGCAATTGCCGATCACAACCGGAACGCCGAAATCGCGACACAAGGCCTCCAAATCCAGGCTCTCTTGACCCTCGGGACCAATGTGCTCGGTGGAGACCACCGTGGCCTGAACAAAGAACAGTTCGGCGCCGGCTTCGGCGATCGCCTTGCCAAATTTCAAAGCCGCGACCGGGGTCGCGCTCACGGCTGCGATCCCACCCGCCTGCTTGATCTCAGCGATCCGCTGTCGAATCAGGTCTTCGCGCACCGGCTGGCTGTAGAGCTCCTGCATCAGCGCGACGAAGCCGTCGTTGCCGACGGCAGCAATGCGGTCGAGCACCGGGTTGGGGTCCTCATAGCGGCACTGCACGCCCTCAAGATTCAAGACACCAAGAGCGCCAAGCTTGGTGAGCGCCGCACACATGGCCACATCCACCACGCCATCCATGGCGCTGGCGATGATCGGGATCTCGCGGTGCAGGCCGCCCAGGCTCCAACTGCTGTCGGTCACGGCTGGGTCGACCGTCCGACCGCCGGGAACCAGGGCAATTTCATCGATGCCGTAGGCGCGGCGAACGGTGCGGGAACGGCCGAGCTGTATGTCCACCAAGAACCGGAAGCATTCGGGCCAAGCTATCAACCGACCCGTTGGCCCAGCAGAACGGGGCCAGGCTCAACCCTGCCCCCGAAACGCCCGCCAGCGCAGCTGCACAAGCTCAAGCAGTTGCTGACGCTGGTCGCTGCGCACCAGCCGGGGGGCTCCGTAGCGAACCAGCCAGACCAGGCCAACCAATTCAAGCAACCCCGGCACCAGGGGCAGGCTTTCAAACGCACCCAACAAAGCCGCGTAGACCCGCAGGATCAACAACAGGACCAGCAGCGCCGCGCCAATCGTGATCGCAGAGCGGGAGCGCTCCCAGAGGTCCTGGGGAGCCCCACTGGACCACCAGGCACCCACCTTGCCGATGAGCAGATCCCACTCACCGCCCTGGTCAGAATCGGAAGCTAGGGGTGGCACTTCGATCGAGGAGGCCACGCCGGAATCGAGGCTTGGATTGGGGATCTGAATTGGGTTGGGGTTGGGGTTAAGGCTGGTGGAGGAGTCGGCCATCGGATCGATCCAGCCGGCACGGCTGCCAGCACACGCGTACCGAAATCTTAAGTCGTTTGTACCGGGTTGATTCAGGTCTCTAGGGGGATCCAGCCAGCGCGGTCACTCAGCGGACGCAGCGGCAATTGCAACGGGAAGCGTCCGTCGATGAGCTGGGCCACCAGCTCGTGCGCGGCCGCCGCTGCCAACCTGGGGCTGTGGGCTGGGGCACAGCGGATCGTGCGGCCATCGAGCTGAAAGTGCCCTTGCTGCAGTTGGCCGTAGGAGACGGAGCCCAAACAGGGCTTAATCCGACGTGGGATCGCCAAATCCAGCACCGGGGCTTCCAGCTCCGCAGGGCCTGTGGCAGCCTGACGAGCCAGCGCAGGATTGAGCAGCGGCACCGGTGCGGCGATCGGAATCATCAGCCCGGTGCCGTGGCCCTCGAAAAAGCAACTTCGCACCCACTCGGGGCGCAGGGCTTCAAGATCGACGGCCACCGCTGCCGCCGCACCAGGGATGAGGGCATGGCCACTGGGCTGGCGGCGGGACGCTGGGTTGTGGCCGCTACCCGAGCCCACCACCCAGCCCACTCCACCCCCCACCAGCACAGGGGACCCTGGCCCCAGCAGCCCCAGCCCGGGCATGCAGAGTCCAATGCTGCCGGCCCCACCACAGCTGTAGAGCGCCGAGGCCAACGGCCCCAACAGCGGCCCGTAGCTGGTGCGCAACAGCCCCTCGGCGCTGCTCACAGCCACCAGGCCGTTTTCGGCAATGCCGCGATGCAGCAACAGCCGGGCCATACCGATCTGGGCGAGGCCAAGGCTGCCGCCCAACTCCAGGCGAGGCTGCAGGTGGGTGCCCTCGCCGAGGGCACTGAGCGGCAAGCGCTCTCCGCTGAGCAAGGCCGTGAGCAACTGGGCGCCACTGCGGCGCAGGGGCTCCACCAGCCCTCCGCCAATCGGAAAGCTCAGATCGGCGCTGCCACCACCCACCAGGGCCGCCACCCCCCCCAACTGCAATTCGCGCAGGCGAATCGGGGGTTCAGCCGGCCCAAGGGAAAGCAGCAAGCTGCCTTGGTCGGTGAAGACCGCATCGGCAGCCACCACCACATCAATCGCTCGGTAGGCCGCCTTGAGACCCGACGCAGCGACCCGAGCTCGAAACTCAGCGGCGGTAGCCACACACAGGGATCCCCTGGCCTGGCGTTCCAGGAGCTGCGGGCCCGTACGCAGGGGCCAATCGTCCGATGGCGAGGGCATTCGCTGCATCATCGACCCCCCGCGACGACCTGCCCCAACAGCCTTGCGCCCAGACCTGCGTCAAAAACGGTGCAAGAGGGAGGGGTTTGGATAGAATTGGCGTTGCTCAAGGCGGCCATGCATGGCGGATCCCCGGGTCATCCAGACCGACCTGCGCAACGAGATGTCGCGCTCCTACTTGGAGTACGCCATGAGCGTGATCGTGGGCCGGGCCCTGCCCGATGCCCGCGACGGCCTCAAACCAGTGCATCGCCGCATCCTCTATGCGATGTACGAACTGGGCCTCACCAGCGATCGTCCCTATCGCAAATGCGCCCGGGTGGTGGGCGAAGTGCTCGGTAAATATCACCCCCACGGCGACACCGCGGTCTATGACGCTTTGGTGCGCATGGCCCAAGACTTCTCCATGCGGATGCCCCTTATCGATGGGCATGGAAACTTTGGATCGGTGGATAACGATCCCCCTGCCGCGATGCGCTACACCGAGTCGCGATTGCAGGCCCTAACCACCGACAGTCTGCTCGACGACATCGAAGCCGAAACGGTCGACTTTGCCGACAATTTCGACGGGTCGCAGCAGGAGCCCACGGTGATGCCGGCCCGCATCCCGCAGTTGCTGCTGAATGGCTCCTCCGGCATCGCTGTGGGAATGGCCACCAACATTCCTCCCCACAACCTCAGCGAACTGATCGACGGGGTGTTGGCCCTAGTTGCCAACCCCGAAATCGAAGATCGGGCCTTATTGGCGATCATCCCAGGACCCGATTTCCCGACTGGCGGCCAAATTTTGGGTCGCACCGGTATTCGTGAGACCTACACCACCGGACGAGGTTCGGTCACGATGCGTGGGGTGGCTTCCATTGAGACCCTCGAAGTGCCCGGGCGTCCAGACCGGGATGCGGTGATCATCACCCAGCTTCCCTACCAAACCAACAAGGCGGCGTTGATTGAACGCATCGCCGAAATGGTCAATGATAAGAAGTTAGAGGGCATCTCTGACATCCGCGATGAATCCGACCGCGATGGCATGCGGATCGTGATCGAGCTCCGGCGTGATGCCTATCCCCAAGTTGTGCTCAACAACCTCTTCAAGCTCACCCCGCTCCAAAACAACTTCAGTGCCTACATGCTGGCGTTGGTTAAGGGCGAGCCTGTACTGCTCACCCTGCGCAAGATGTTGCAGGTGTTCATCGATTTTAGAATCGAGACGATTGAGCGTCGCACCCGGTATTTTCTACGCAAAGCTGAAGAACGCGACCACATTCTGCTTGGTCTGCTGCTGGCCCTCGACCAGCTCGATCCAATCATTGCCTTAATCCGAGCCGCCTCCGACACCGCCACGGCCCGCCAGCAACTTCAGGATCGCCACGGCCTCAGTGAAATTCAAGCCGATGCCATCCTGCAGATGCAGCTGCGCCGGCTCACAGCACTCGAGGCCGACAAGATTCGGTTGGAGCATGAAGACCTTGTCGCCAAGATCGCCGACTACAAAGACATTTTAGGTCGGCGTGAGCGCGTGCTCACCTTGATCACTCAAGAGCTGCACACGATCCGCAGCCGGTACGACTCACCACGTCGTACCGAGATTCTCGACATCGAGGGCGGCCTTGAAGACATTGACCTGATCGCCAACGAACGCTCGGTCGTCCTGCTGACTGAGAACGGTTACCTCAAGCGGATGCCGGTCAATGAATTCGAAGCCACCAGCCGCGGCACCCGTGGCAAGGCCGGCACCAAGAGTCAGGGAGAAGAGGGCGTCAAGCTGTTCATCAGCTGCAACGATCACGACGCCTTGCTGCTGTTCTCAGATCGCGGCGTGGTCTATTCGATTCCGGCCTATCGCGTGCCCCTCTGCAGCCGCTCCGCCAAAGGCACCCCAGTCGTGCAGTTGCTGCCGATCCCCCGAGAGGAGGCCATCACATCGCTGCTCTCAGTCAGTGCCTTCGATGACACCATGCAACTGGTGATGCTCACCAGTGGCGGCTACATCAAACGCACCCGCCTGTCTGCCTTCGCCAACATCCGCTCCAACGGCCTGATCGCCATTTCCCTGGAAGACGGGGATGCACTGCGCTGGGTGCGGCTGGCCACCCCCGGCGACAGCCTGTTGATCGGCTCCCTGCACGGCATGACGATCCATTTTCGGCTCAGTGATGAGGAGTTACGACCCCTGGGCCGCACAGCCCGCGGGGTGCGTGCCATGAACCTGCGCAACGGCGATCAACTGGTGAGCATGGATGTGCTCCCCGCCGAACTGGCCGATCGGGTCGCCAACAGCGCGGTCGGACTCGAAGAAGGCGAAGCCGATGGCGAGATCAGTGCCGATGGCCTCGATACGGAGGAAGTCTCCTCCAGCAGCGAGGGTCCCTGGGTTCTGGTGGCCAGTGCCAGCGGCCTGGGCAAACGGGTACCAGTGGATCAGTTTCGCCTGCAAAAGCGGGCGGGCATGGGGTTGCGAGCGATCAAGTTTCGCCGCGCAGGCGATGTGCTGGTGGGGCTCAAAGTACTCGGGGCAGGAGAGGAGCTGCTGCTGGTGAGCGAGCGCGGCGTGATCGTGAGAATGAAAGCCGATGCGATCCCCCAGCAATCCCGTGCCGCCACCGGCGTAAGGCTGCAGAAACTGGATGCAGGCGACCGGCTCACCGAGGTGGTGCTGGTGCCACCGGTTGCAGAAGAGGAAACGGTCGAACCCGCCAACGAGGAGACAGCCTGACCACCACGATCCCCATGGCCGAAGCGCAGCCATTGGGAGGCGATCTCTGGATCGCCAACACGGTCGTTGACCTGATTCAGGGAGATGTGCGTGAGCATCTGCCGCTTGAGCGCATTCCCCTCAAGGGTGATGTGCTGGGCCTGGGCACAACGACCAGCATCGACAACGGCGAACTCACCTTTCTGCATCAGCCCGGCGGCGACACAACGATCTGGAAGTGCCAAGCCAGTGATGGTGGCATCCGCCGTCTGCGCCCCGGTGATGGCAGCAGTCACTTTCCCTATGTGTGCTTCAGCGGTGATGCCAGCGCCTCGCGCACCCCGGTTGAGCTGAGCCTGCTCGGTTCCCAGGGCAACCGCCCGCTCCAGGAGCTGGTGGGCGAAGCGATCGAGACGCTGCAGCAGCGGGGCGAGCTACCCCAAGCCCCTCTCTACGGACTTCGGCTGGTGTCCCGCTGGCAGTCGTTGATTATCACCGTGGCCTCCAAGCTCTGCATGGGGCAGCAGCGCCGCAACAGTGGAATTGCCAAGGCTGCATCTGGGGAGGGTACAGCCGCCGATTCGATCTACACCCGCCTCCAGCACTACCGCCTCAGTGAAGACGATCCAGCCGAAGCTGCTGATGCGATTCGCTTTCTGGGCCGTTCCCTGCAGTGGGACTGTTGCGGCTTTTGGGACAACAACCCCAGCAGCGGCCGGGTCACCGTGCCGACCGCCGGGGCCAACCTGCACCTGCATGGATGCAGCACAGACCTGCGCTACGGCGGCCATCTGCACCATGAACACGAGCAGACAGTTCTCAAGGAGATCGAAAGCCTTGTTCTCTATCCATTGCAGCGGGTGCATCACCTCGCCAGTGATCTAGCGATCGAAGCGCTTGAATACAACGCTGGATTTGTCCATTTCAAAGTTATCAATCTCGGGTCAATGGATGTCAGCGACGTTGGGGTCGCCGTCGTGATCGACAACGTTTACGACAGCCACCGTTATCTGAGACTTCCCTGGCTAAGTGCAGGTGAATCCGAGAGTTTCAAGATGGCATTAGCGCTGCCGGCCGGCCGCCATCGTCTCCAAGTGATTGCTGATCCCGAGCGTGACATTCTGGAAGACGAAGCCCAACGAACCAACAACGTTGCCAGCATCGACGTGACGGTTGTGACGTCAATGCTCCAATCCTGATGGCAACCCCAGGCGCTGTTGAGGTGCTGGTGGTAGGTGGCGGACCGGCAGCGCTGGCCATCGCAACGGCCCTTGCTGAAGAAGGTGTCAACATTGGCGTGCTCAGTGCCGCCAGCCTCAGCACTCCCTGGACCAACACCTACGGCATCTGGGGCGAGGAGGTTGATGCGCTGGGGCTGGCCCATCTGCTCAGCCATCGCTGGAGCCACACCGTGAGCTACTTCGGCACCGGCAGTGACCAGGCCGAAGCCAAGGCCAACCAACCCACGAACCATGGCCGTGACTACGGCCTGTTTGACAAGCAGAAGCTCCAACAGCACTGGTTGGCTCAGCTCAAAGGGGCAAATGTGTCGTGCTGGATCGACCATGCCAATGGCATCAGCCATGGACCGCAGACCTCCGCGGTGCACCGTGCAGGTGGCGGGGAGCTAAAGGCTCGGCTGGTGATCGATGCCACTGGTCACAAGCCTGCATTCGTGAAGTCCACCCCTCAGCAGAAAAGGCCGGAGTCGCCCGTGGCAGGTCAGGCGGCCTATGGCGTCGTGGGGCGATTCTCGCGGCCGCCGATCGAAACGGACCAGTTCGTCTTCATGGACTACCGCAGCCATCACCTCAGCGACCAGCAGCGACAAGAACCACCATCCTTCCTGTATGCCATGCACCTGGGAGGTGATGATTACTTCGTGGAGGAAACATCTCTGGCCTTGGCGCCGGCACTGCCATTTGAAGTGCTGAAACAACGCCTGGAGCAACGTCTAATGCGGCGCGGCAGCACGCTCACCGACGTGATCCATGAGGAGTATTGCCTCTTTCCGATGAACCCTGCGCTACCAGATCTCCATCAGAGAGTGGTGGGGTTTGGAGGGTCCGCCGGCATGGTGCATCCAGCGTCCGGCTACATGGTGGGCAGCGTGCTGCGGCGAGCTCCTGAGCTCGCGAAAACCATCAGTGATCTGTTGCAAAAGAACAGCCTGGCTGGAGAGGAGCTGGCCCAGCAAACCTGGCAAGCACTCTGGCCGCCTGACAGACGTCTAAAGCGAGAATTCTTCCGGTTCGGCCTTAACAAGTTGATGGGCTTTGACGAGCAACGACTGCGCCATCACTTCCACACGTTCTTTACCTTGCCCGATCACGACTGGTACGGGTTTCTGACCAACACCTTGACCCCCGCAGAACTGACCATGGCCATGGTGCGCCTGTTTGCTCTGGCACCGTGGGACGTGCGTGCCGGTCTGCTGTTCCCAGCACAGGCAGCCCCAGGGCTCCCTGTGCCCTTGCCCTCTGTGCCGCTGCCCTGCCCAATCAATCAACAAACAAACGGGCGCGGCTGACAAGCCAAACAACCACTGCTAATTTGAATTGCAACAATGATGGACACCGAGCATCATTGACTAGCACCGAGACCAAAGGACATCGCCGAGTCCTTCGGGCAAGGCGTTGTCCTTTGGGCTTTGCGCCCGCCAACACCATTCGTTCATCGCCGTCACTCCATGCACCGTCTTCAATCCCTGCTCTTGGCCGCCGCCTTGACTGCCGTAGCTGTCATGCCGATGTCAGCCAAAGCCGACTCGTCCAAGTGCACCGGCAAAATTAGGTCGATGGGCTACTTCATCACTGACATTGACTCTGACTGGGGCCGACCCTACGACAAGTTCTCTGCCATCAAAAACGGCAGGGAATATGACATCTGGGTCAACAAGAATACATGCAAAGTCGAGCAGACCGTCCTCGACAATGATCAAAGCACCCGATATAACGACTGAGAACACATCGACCGCTCAGTTTCGCCTGTAGCGCCACAACAACTAATTCAAGCCTGGCCTCGGCCAGGCTTTTTTGTATTGGCCGCAGAGATAAATTGGAAAAGATACGATCACAAAGCCAAGGAATCAATCGCATCGACAGCCGACAGCCGACAGCAATGATCTCCGAGGATTAGATCCGACAATCAGCCCCTGCAATTAATGCTTGTAATTGATGCCTGCAATTAATACCTTTAATTAATGCCCTCAATCCAATCGGGCAATCAAAGTCAGTCATCAAAATCGGGCATTTCAACACGTAGATCCCAATGACCAGCGGGCAGATCCACGGCTGAGCTTCTGCCCTTTGCAACGACAGATCGCGTCAACAGGTCAATCCTGTAGGTGCCCAGCATGTCGGGATTGATCAGCCGTAAAGCAATGCCTACCGGTGCGTCAGCCCCATGCCGCAGCGGTTCAGCCAGAGTGACAACCAATCGATCACTGCCAACACCGCTGCGCACCGAGATCGCCGCAGGAATCGTGCGCTGACAGCGGTGAATCTGTCTTAATTCAACACCTCTGACCGCAAGTCGGCAAAGCGTGACAGCACGAGGGTCTGGATTGAGGCTAAAAGCGGGTGCAAACACCACGGTGAACGAAGCAGTGGGCTCCAGCTGGGGGGGCAACACCAGAACAAGCCGGGTATGGGCGCTACGAACCGAAGATTCAGCAAAGGCCGATAGGTGCGGGGTCGTTTGCGCCATCACAGGCTGAACACCTCCAGAACTGGCAACCAACGCAGTAGCAGCGAGCCCGGCTGCAAGAAAGAGACGGTTGAACGATGAACTCAGCATGGATTGTCAATTCAGAAACGAAATGTTGCCTTAACAACAAGACCGAAAACACCGAGGGTTGAGCCGTTGCTCGTTGGCAAGACAGCATCATTCCAGGAGGAGTCGGATTGGCTGAGCTGACCACGCGGCCTGGGCAACCAGAAGAAGGCCGGCGTCAGCGACAAGGCATCCGTAACTTGAATTTTGTACCAAGCTTCCATGATCCAGCTGGTGTCATAGGCACCGCTCTGGCCAGTATTATTACTGAATGATGTCAAAAACTTTGGCTGGCCAATAGCAAGCCCAAGAGTATTACCCCTCTCCAATACATTCTTCCACTCAAGACCCAACATCCACGATTGAGACTGGGCTCTCAGCAGTGGGCTCTCAGCAGTGGGCTCGCCGCATTGGGACCACTCAGGCTGTAGTTGTTCTGGTTGAATCCCCACCCAGCAGAAATGACAGGGACCCAATCTGAAGCCTTGGTGGGGTCCCAATAGCCGCTGATGCCAAAGGATTGAACAGCACCGTTCAGGCCTGGGGCCCAGGTGGGCCATGTCTGGGCTGATAGGGGGGTGATGATCTCATCTTGGCGGGCACCAGCCTGATTGAAGGTATAGGCCCCAACCATCGCCCAGCCCTGACCCACAAACCCCAGCTGGAGTGTGGTCGCACCACGACTGGCGTCCGTCAGGAGGCCGCCCTCACTGGGAATCCCGGTGGGAGCTCCCGCTGCGACATAAACGGCACTGGCCACCCAGTAGTGGGACTTGCGCCCCGGCTGCCTCCAACTCAGTCCAAGACCACCACCTTTGACATCGCTGTAGGCCCCCACCGCCCCGGCGTAGTCAAAAGCGCTGAGAATGCGCTCGCTGGTTCCATAGAGGGAAGGCCAGATCGCGAGCATGTCCTTCTGGCCAAGGCGTGGGCCGAAGGTCAGGGTGAACGCCGGGCCAAGGGGAAGCCGGTAATAAATTTTGTCGAGAGACAGAATGTTGTTACGGCAATCACCCCTCTGCTGACTGCCTGGCGAACAGAATGGTGTGACCCCGTCAAGGCGAGACATGGGGGTAACCAGGTTGCCTCGCAGGCCTGAATAGGCCCCATCCCCTGCCCGCAGGCGGATCCTCAGCAGATCCTTGCCGCTGAACGAGGAATCGAAATTCAGTTGGATGTCATAGGTCAATGTGAGGGCATCCTGAAGCGAGTAGAGACTGCCAGTGCCTTCTGGATTGCCAACCCGGTACGTATTGCCGGGTCCAATCTGGTTGCCGTAGTAGTGGAGACCACCGAAATACCAGCGACTCTGACCTCGCAACCGGGTTGTGGGCGCAAACCGGGTGGCCTCGAGCTCGCCCACAGCATGCTCAAGGGAGCCCAGCTTGATCTTGAGGGAGCTGATTTCTGGAGCCAGCTCCAGCAACAGCCGCCTCAGATGGTCAGTAACGAATCCAGGGGAGCGATCCAGACAGATCTGGAGCGCAACCGCAATCTGATAACGCCGAGCTGGGTCGTCGTCGTCAGCACCGGCAGAATCCGCACTGAGGGGGGAACACCCACCCACCTGCAGGACCTGCCGCGCCAGAGGCTCCAACGCCGACATCGGCAGGCCAGAAGCATGGCTAACTTCGGTGGCCTTAGGCCTCGAGAGACCTTTGTCAGTCAGATCATCCGAAGCCGAAGCGGGTGCAACCAGCAAAAACAAACTTGCCAAGCCAGATCCAGCGAAGAAACGACAGATCAATGGCATGAGCAAACCAAAACTCTTAAATTCATCAACTTAATACAAAAGTATTGCAGCTAAAAACAAAATACCTTAAACTCTATGACAGAGTTTCCACCGCCACAAGCCGCAAATGCTGAGCTACTGCTTCACACGCACAAACAGCCTCAAGCAAGCACTTGGCTCCATGGAAGGAAAAAGCAGAGGTCTTGGGATTGGGTCATTGGCACTTGGATTGCTGCTCGCCGCCCCCTGGCCAGCCTGGGGAGAGGTTCAACAACCGACCTGGGAATTACGGATCATTCACACATCTGACCAGGAGGCCGGCAAAAAGGCCCTGCTTGACATTCCCGGGATGATCGCCGTAATGGATCAACTTGACCGATTACCCTATCCCAACACCCTCAAGGTGACCTCCGGTGATCTATTCATTGCCGGCCCATTCATGAATGCCAGCCAGTATCTTTATACCAACACTGCAGATTATCCCAGCAAGAAGCCAAATCAAAACACCCTCGAGCCCCTGGCCATGCGAGCTGGCCTTGCCGACATCATCATCAACAACAACCTCGGCTGGCAGGCGGCAGTCATCGGGAACCACGAATTTGACGGCATCAGCCAAACTGGTGGGGTGCTCAACGAGGGAAACTTTTTTCAACTGATTGGCCGGAATCCCAACCTGCAGAACTATGACGGCAAGGGAATCGGATCCAACGCCAAAACCTATAAACAGGCCGGTGCCGGCATTGGCAAAGAAGGGTATCCCGGGGCAAACTTTCCCTATTTATCAGTCAATCTGAATCTCGACTCCTTCAAAGCCAACATCAAGGGTGAAAGCATCTTCAAGGCCTACGGTCTCACAGATGCAAGGCAAACTCCCAAACAAGCCTCAGCCAACACATTGGCCCACTCCAGTGTGGTCTTGGTTGGAGGCACCAAGGTGGGGATCATCGGTGCCACGACGCCGTTCCTCCCCGACATCGTGGGAGGGATTGAGCCACACAACATGGTGGCCGGCAGCTACCGCACCAAAGAAACAAGCCCCACTGAGCAGGCAGCAGCCCTCAAGCCATTGATCAGCCGTGAGGTGGAAGCCCTGCAGAAACAGGGGATCAACAAGATCGTGCTGCTCACGCACTTGCAGGAGAGCGCCGTCGACGAAGCATTGACGCGTCAACTCGTTGATGCCGACATAGGGGTCGATGTGGTGATCGGGGGCGGATCCCACAAGGTGATGGGCCCGACCGACGGTGCCCAGCGCGGCATGTTGCGTGGCCTTGACCAGAGTTCAGTGATTGATCAGGAGGCAAAACAACGCCAAACCGTTCAACCCGCTCTGATTCCCTATCCGATGACCTTCATCGGCAAGGGGAACAAAGCCAAGGCCTACTACGTCAATGGAGGTTCAAACTATGAATACTTGAACCAGTTGGTTGTGCGCTTTGACACCAAAGGCCAGGTCGTGGGTCACGATGCCAACAACAGCCGTCCCTGGAAAACAGATACAACCGGCGTCATTGGCATGCTAGGCAAGCAAGAATGGCAAAAATTGCCAGCAGTACAGCAACGCCAACAGATACAAAATCACATTCTGACCCAAAGCCAAAACCCTGCCTATCGCAACGCCATTGCAACGCTAAAATCCGTAGAAGGCTATATCAACAGCCTTGATCGCTTGCAATACGGTCAAACAAATGTATGGCTCAATGGCAGCAATGCCGACGTGCGCTCCAAGGAAACCAACTTGGGCAATCTCGTAGCAGACTCCCTGCTTTGGTACGGCCAGGAATTGCATCGAAGCAACCCCGCACTGGCCGATATCCGCTCCATTGATGTGGCCTTCATCAACGGTGGTGGCATCCGTGACATGATCGGTACCGAGCAGGTGATGCCCGACGAAACTGTGCATCGAGATCCGCCAGAAGCCAATGCAATACTAGGAAAACAAGCTGGCGAGATTTCCAAGCTGGATGTCGTCAATAGTCTGCGTTTTGACAATTCCATCACCGTTGGCACCATCACTTCAGCCCAGCTCAAACGCTCGGCTGAAGCGATGGTGGCCGAGGTGCGCCATGGAGGTTTTGGTCAAATCTCGGGCTTCCGCTTCCGCTATGACCCCAGCAGGCCCCGCGGTGAGCGAGTTCTCGAGATGGAGCTCACGAAGCCCAAGCGACTGGCCGATGGCCGGGTCGATGGCCGCACCCAAGAACAAGATGTCATCAGGTCGCTGGTGCGCCAGGGCAAGGTGGTCAATCCCAACGAAACACTGGGCTTGGTCACCATCACTTACCTCGCCGAAGGCGGCGATGGCCAGGGCGGAGCCAAGCTCACCCAAAACATGAACCATGCGCACTGGATCGGCATAGCCGGGGCTGCACCGATCTGGACAGCCGCAGGCCAAGCTGTTCCCAAACTTCTGACCCAAGCCGAGGCTCCGCCAGCCCTCAATTCAGGACTTCAACGACGTGAACTGGGCTTTGGCTCCTACCGCGAAGCCCTTGGGGCCTACCTGGAGGCCAACCACGGGGAAGGGAAACCCAATCCAATCCGCACTCCAGATCCAAGTCCTAACAAAACAATTCGGATCACCAACACGTTGGCCAAATGAGAAGAAGACTTCGAGTCAACTAATCCAGACAACTAATCCAGGCCCAACACACGATCCACCCATCGACACCTAAATGTCAGCATGATGGAATTCTGTTGACAACATGCTCGGCAACAGTTGAGCAGCCTGGGCTTCCAAGTTTGATCAGTCCAAGCCAGCTCCACAGAGAATGGCGCTTGCTCGTAGGTCTTTGCCGACGATGACACCTGATGACACTTTCCCGTGCCCTCCTGCGGCGCCTTTGGCCCCAACCCATCGGCAACCAGTGCTTGCTGATGCTGGGTGCCGGCGTCCTGTTTGGGCTGCTGGCGCCGGCCCAGACCCCCTGGCTCCAACCCCTGGCCACCATTTTTCTGCAGGCCTCGCAGATCGTGGTGATGCCTTTTTTAATTTGCGAGTTGATCGTGGGCTTCGGCCGGCTGCGTCCGGGTTCGCTGGGTGAGCTGGCCCGACGGGGTGGCGTGGTGCTGATGGGGCTGTGGATTGCCGCATCCGTCGTCGTGGTGATGCTTCCACTGGCCTTACCGCCGCTGGTGACCTCCGAATTTTTTGACACAGGCCTGTTTGAAACCAACGAGCCCACCGACCTGCTAACCACTTACCTGCCGAACAACAACTTTGGAGCCCTTGCCGGGGCCAATTTTCCTGCCGTGGTGCTGTTCAGTTGCCTGCTGGGCATCTTGCTGCAAGGCATCGACGAACGCGACCATCTGCTAGCTCCCTTGGGGGTCATGCGCACAGTGTTCGGCAAGCTCAACAGCCTGGTGGTTCGCCTGATTCCCTTTGGAATCTTTGCACTGATCGCCCTCAATGTGGCCAAGCTCAATGTGGAGCAGCTGATCCGAATCCAGGGCTTCTTGGCCCTGAGTGTGATTGCCTTCCTGGTCTTGAGCGTGGGGTGCACCGTGGCAGTGCTGGCCCTCACCCCCCTCAGCCCCCTGGTGCTCTGGCGGATTGTGCGGGGCCCCCTCGCCCTCACCGCCAGCAGCGCCAACCTGCTGATTGCCCTGCCCATGCTGGTCAGAAACCTTCAAGACGAGCTGCCCAGTCAGCTGGGGCCACGTGCCAACCCGGCGCGGCTCGCCGACATGGGTGAAGAACTGGCTCCGCTGGTGTCGCTTGGCTTTGCCCTACCCAACCTGGGCCAGGTGGCGGCCTTGATTTTCATACCCTTTTCGGCCTGGTATGTGGATCGGGCCCTCGAGCCAGCCAACACCGCAGCCATGTTGCTCAGTGCCATACCCACATCGGTGTCGGGTCTCAAGGCGGTGATCCGACAGGAACTGCTCCATTTGGGCCTGCCGATCGATCTGCTGCAACTCGTCTATATCAACGGCGAATGGGTCTATCGCCTGGAGAAAGTGCTCTCCCTTGAGGGGCTGGTGGTGCTGGCCGTGCTCGTGTATGCCCGCGGGGTGGGGGCCTGGCAGCCCAAGCCCCTGAAGGCCCTGACCGGGCTGAGCCTGGCCGTGGCCCTGGGCACGGGCCTGGGCTGGGGAAGCCGGATCAGCCTGGCAACCGCCCTGGAGGGCTCGTACCGCAACGACCAACGCCTGCTGGCCTTGACCACGGCACGCAGTGGTCGGGAGCCGATCGAGATGCGTGGCGTGCAGACAGCCCAGCCGGTGAGTCTCTCCGCCATCAAAGCCCGCGGCACGCTGCGGGTGGGCCTGCGTTCCGACGGTCTGCCCTGGGCCTACCGAAACAACCATGGCGATCTGGTTGGTTTTGATGTGGACCTGCTCAAGAGCCTGGCGACCAACCTGGGTGTGCTCCTGCAGCTGCAGGAGGCACCGATAGCCAAGCTGGAGGCTCGGCTCTCCCTGGGCCAGCTTGATTTGGTCGCCGGGGGCATCCAGACGAGTCCCGGCCGAGCGATTCGCCATGAACTGAGCCGCAGTTACCTCACCGTGAACCTTGGCCTGGTCGTTGCTGATCAGAAGGTCAAGGCCTTGCAGGGTGGTGCGGTTCACCCCCAGCTCCAACCGATCCGATTGGCGGTGAGGGATGCCGAAATGATCAGCCCCGGGCTGGAGAGTCAGATCGCCAGGCGCCTTGGCGACGGCCGCAACAGGGCACGGGTGGAATTCATCCCGATTGATTCCAAGGATGAGTTCTTCTCAAAGGCGGGCCAACAACGCTTCGACGGTTTGTTGACACCCGCTGAATCGGGTGCATCCTGGGCCGTGCTGAATCCGGGCACCTCGCTGGTGACACCCTTTAGGGACGACCTCAGCAACGAACTCGTGCTGATGATCGGGGGCCGAGATGCCACCTTTCGGCGTTACCTCAATGGTTGGCTGGCTCGGGAACAGGCCCAGGGCCGGATCGACGAACTCTTCAATTACTGGATTCTGATGAAGGATGAAGCGGCCCCAGCGCTGCCCGGCTGACCCAATCGGCGGCATTGAGCCAGGGGAAGAGACCGTCTTCGTCCTGGATGGCTTCAAGCCAGCCCTGGGGCAGTGGCGTGTCGTTGTTGATCGCATCCATCAGCCGCCAGAAGCGGTCGAGATGGCGCTGGATGCGTTCGCGGGCCAGGTCGGTGGTGGTGCCAGCGCGCAGAATGAAGCTCCAGTCGGAGCTTTGCGCCAACAACAGCTCACGGCCAGCCTGGGTGAGAAGGTCGCGCTGTGAGGCGCTACCCACTCCGCGATTAACCCTCCGCACCATCGCAGCTGAGGCGCGCTGCCACTCGATGACCACCCAGGCATTGGTGTTGTTGAGCCAATAATCGTGGTAGCCCCCCTGGCCCCAGCTGCTGGGCGACGGGCGGCACACCTGCAAGGGCTGGTCCTCGGCCAACACGTCGCGAAGGGTCACCAGCCGCACTCCCGCCGCGGGTGCCTGCCTGAACAGCTCGGCCAAAAACATCGGCCCCTCGAACCACCAGTGCCCAAAGAGCTCGGCGTCAAAGGGGGCCACGAGCAGGGGTGAGCGGTCCATCGAACCCTCCAGGCTGGTGAGTTCGGCGGCACGACCCTGCAAGTAATGGGCGGCGTGGGCCAGGGTTTGGGCCTCAGCGGCGGCGGGGTCGTAGGGCTGCTTCTGGTCAAGGGGGCAGTCTTGGGCGGTCACCCGCATCAATTTGAGGCCCAGGGGACGCCGGGTGGTAATGCCCTGCTCCACGAGTGCAACCTCGGGCAGATCCCAGCCCAAATCACGATGAAACTCGCGGTAGACCCCATTGCCGGGGTAGCCGTCACGGGCACTCCAAACCGGAAGGGTGGCGGTGCTGTCGCGGCCGAAGAAGGCCACCCCAGCAGGCGAGCAAATCGGTGCATAAACCCCATAACGGGGGCGGGGCAGGGCATGCAGCAGGCCATGGCCATCGAGCACTGAATACCGCAGACCACTGCTCACAAGCTGTTGGTCGAGGCCCTCGTAGTAGGCGCACTCAGGTAGCCAGATGCCAAGGGGGCGCTCGCCAAATTGGCGCTCGTGTTCGCGAACAGCGGTCAGCAGCTGGGCGCGCACGGCCTCCGGGGTCTGGCGCAGCAGCGGCAGGTAGCCATGGGTGGCCCCACAGGTGATCAGATCGAGCACCCCCTGTTGCTGCAAGAGACCAAATCGCGGCACCAGCTCGCCGCCGTAGGCGAGCCACTGGGCCTCGACGCGATCGAGCGTGCTGGCCAGATGTTGAGCTGCACTCTCCAGGGCTGGGGGCGCCTGCTGGAGCAACACCCGCCGTTGCTGCAGCCAGGGCCCAAAGCGAGCGTTGAGGGCCGGATCGGCCAGCAGGGTCAACAGGGTGGGAGAGAGCCCGAGGGTGAGCTTGGGCCGTTGGGCGGGGTCGGCAGCGGCGGCCTCCAAAACCGCCAGCAGTGGCAGATAACTCTCCTGCAATGCCTGGAAATACCAGTCTTCCTCGAGCGAGCCCATCTCCCCCGAGCGCACATAGGGAAGATGGGCGTGAAGCACGAGGGCCAGATCTCCCACGGACATGGCCTCAGCACACAAACCAAATCCTAAGGCCAGTCCACTCGCCTGCACTCTTTGCGGCACCGAATGAGACGCCGCAACCAGGCCTGCGGGATCCGAACAACCAACAACGGATGAGTTGATTCACAGGACCGACGAGGGCTAAAGACAGCCAAACTCCCAGAACAACATCAAAAGAAATACCAAAATACGCATTGACACTCAGATACCGGATCTAGCATCACAAAAGAAAACCAATGACACTGAAACGCCATGATCCCAGGGAGTTGCATCGCCAAGGCCACTTCGCAAATCAATAACAATAACCATCAAAAATCAACCCCATCCAAAATCACACGCAAACGATTACCAAAGCCTCTCCAGCTAGTGCTGGCCCTGCAGGCAGTTGGCCTGGCAGCGCTGACAGCCTTCACAGGCGCAAAAGCCGAACAAGCCAAAAGAGAAACCGCTTATCGTGCCAGCATCCTGCACTTTTTAAGCGACCCTGCCACAACAAAGGATAAATCCTATGAGTACATTAAAGATGGCCTCTTGATCGTACGAGATGGTCAGATTGTGTCAGCAGGGCCCTACAAAAGTTCCATCGCAAAGCTCGCAAAAACTTCGAATGTCGTCAACTACTCGGGATACTTGATCACCCCCGGATTCGTTGATGCGCACGTTCACTATCCCCAGGTCGAGATCATTGCCTCCTACGGCGAACAACTAATCGAGTGGCTCAATACCTATGTATTTCCAGCTGAACGAAAATACTCAAATAGCCAATATGCAAGAGAAAAAGCCGAATTTTTCCTCAGCCAACTGATCAAAAACGGCACCACTACCGCCTTGGTTTTTGCAACGGTTGACCCCACCTCAGTCAACGCCTTCTTCGAAGCCGCCTTGGCCAAGAACATGCGCATGATTGCCGGAAAGGTCCTGATGGATCGCAATGCACCTGCATACCTACTTGACACACCAGAAAGTGGCTACCAAGAGAGCCTCAATCTAATTAAAAAATGGCACGGAGTTGGACGACTTTCCTATGCCATTACCCCACGATTTGCCCCAACCTCATCACCCGCACAACTCCAGGCTGCTGGACGCCTTAAGGCCGAATTTCCCAGCGCATATGTCCACACCCATCTGTCGGAAAACAAAAACGAAATTGCCTGGGTCAAAAGCCTCTTTCCCGAGCGAAAAGGCTATCTTGACGTCTATCACCATTATGGCTTAACAGGGCCCAGATCAATTTTTGCGCATGCAGTGCATCTCGATCCAAAAGACGAGGTCAATACAATCATAAAAACCAAATCAGTTCTAGCTTTTTGCCCGACCTCCAATCTTTTTCTTGGCAGCGGCCTGTTTCCGTTTAGAACACTACGTGATGCCGGTGCCAGAATCGCTCTTGGCACTGATGTCGGAGCCGGAACCTCTTTATCGATTCTTGCAACACTGAACGAAGGCTACAAAGTAGCGCAATTGCAACAACAAAAATTATCCCCACTCGAGGGCTTTTACCTGGCAACCCTGGGAGGGGCCCAGAGCTTGAGCCTGGCCGATCGAATTGGCAACTTTCTGCCCGGGAAAGAAGCGGATTTCATCGTACTAGACCCAAAAGCAACGGCAATCTCCAAACTAAGACTTGACAAGAGCCAAACCCTTGAAGAAATGCTTTTTGCATTAATGATTCTTGGAGATGACCGCAACATCAAAGCAACTTATGTCGCAGGCGTAAAACAACATGAACAGCCCTAAGACAAACAACAAAGCAGCTCAGCAGCCATGCTCCTCGACAGCCATCGCTCCTCGACAGCCATCGAAGCCCAGCTCTGCATGCAAAATTGGCAGCACATGACAGTTAAAATACGACAAAAATCAGCAATGACCAATAGGATACCTACCCTGATCGGACAATTAGCCCAGGCCTGCAGGGACGCGACAATGCCATTCTTGAACATGCCACGAGCCTTGAAACGCCCCAGCAGCCCGGCATTGTTGCCAATGCTTTTAATGTCACTGGCCGTCAATGTGTCAGTTGCCAGCCCAGCCGCCAAGGCCGCTCCATGGATCATCGATACCGACATGGGCACCGATGACTGGATTGCTCTGTTGTTCTTTGCCAGGCAACAACGCGAGTCCATCACCGCCATCACTGTCTCGGGTAACGGGTTGTCGCATTGCCAGGCAGGCAGGGACAATGCAGCCTCGCTGTTGAGGCTCTCGGATCCCAACGCCCCGATGCCGCCGATCGGCTGTGGTTCAAACCAGCCACTAGATGGATTTGCCAGCTATCCACAACCCTGGCGCCGCGGTAGCGACCAGATGATGGGACAAACGCTACCGGCGCCGGCCAAAGCCGTCGTTGATGCCGATCTCGATAGCACTGCCCTGCTTGCCCTTACCTTGCGGCAGGCCAAAGAACCGATGCGGATCCTGACCATCGGCACCATGAGCAACTTGGCAAGCGTCCTCACAGCTGAGCCAGCATTGAAGAGCAAGATTTTTGAGGTGGTCTCGATGGCCGGGGCTGTCGATGTGCCCGGAAACGTCAGAGTGCACGGGTTCACTGAAGGGAACCCCAACGGCAAAGCCGAGTGGAATCTTTATATCGATCCTGTTGCTGCACAAATCGTCTTCTCAGCAGGTTTGCCGATTCGCCTGGTGCCACTTGATGCGACGAACAAGGTGCCACTGACACGAGCATTTGTTGATCGCTTTCACCGTGAAACCGTTGGCGCCGATGCCAACGTTGTCAGCAACTGGTTCGCTCAGTTATTAAAGCCGGAGATGGGTGAATACTTTCACTGGGACCCCATGGCTGCGGTGTTGGCCTTGCGTCCTGAACTGTGCCAACGCCTCGAGAGGCGCAACCTGCGCGTCATGGCTTCAGCTGATCCCGACCAGCGCAGCCAACCCTTTGAAGCGGCCAGCAAACAACCAGTACTCAATTGGCAGGGACAACCACGCCGTATCCTTGACCGGAAGGCCGCTGGCGCCCTGATCAACGACTCCCGGAGCCACCCCGTCCAGGCTTGCCTCAAGGCCGACGGTGCGGCCGTCGAGGAAACCCTGATCCAGGCGTTTACAAGCAAGACCCCGGCACGCCCCTAGAATGGGGCTAACTCATAGTTGCTCCGCATAAGGGCGCCTGAATCCAGTCATGGCCCGAGATCCCGGCCGCGTTCTGATTTTCGATACCACCCTGCGCGATGGCGAGCAGTCGCCTGGTGCCAGCCTCAACCTCGAGGAGAAGCTGGCAATCGCCCAGCAGCTGGCACGGCTGCAGGTCGACATCATCGAAGCAGGTTTCCCCTACGCCAGCCCCGGCGATTTCAATGCCGTGCAGCGCATCGCTGCCTCCGTGGGCACCGCCGACGGCCCAGTGATCTGCGGCCTGGCCCGCGCCGCGGCCGGCGACATCAAAGCCTGCGCCGAGGCGGTGGGCCCGGCAGCCCACAAGCGCATCCACACCTTCATCGCCACCAGCGACATTCACCTCGAGCACAAGCTGCGTAAGAGCCGCTCCGAGGTGCTGGCGATCACCGCCGAGATGGTGGCCTATGCGCGATCCCTGGTCGACGACGTCGAATTTTCCTGCGAAGACGCCGGCCGCAGTGATCCGGAGTTCATGCACCAGGTGATCGAAGCCGCTATCGCAGCCGGTGCCACCACGATCAACATCCCCGACACGGTGGGGTACGCCACTCCGGCCGAATTCGGTGGATTGATCGCCGGCATCAACGCCCACGTTCCAAACATCGAGCAGGCCGTGATCTCGGTGCACGGCCACAATGACCTGGGTTTGGCAGTCGCCAACTTCTTAGAAGCAGTCAAAAATGGCGCTCGCCAGCTCGAATGCACGATCAACGGCATCGGCGAACGGGCCGGCAACGCCTCGCTCGAGGAGCTGGTCATGGCTCTGCACGTGCGCCGCAGCTACTTCAATCCCTTTCTGGGACGCCCAGCCGAGAGCATCGAGCCGCTCACGGGGGTTCGCACCGAGGAGATCACCAAGACTTCGCGCCTGGTGAGCAACCTCACCGGCATGGCCGTGCAGCCCAACAAGGCCATCGTGGGTGCCAACGCCTTTGCCCATGAGAGCGGCATCCACCAAGACGGGGTCCTCAAAAACCGCCTCACCTACGAAATCATTGACGCCCGCACGGTGGGCTTGGCCGACAACCGCATTTCCCTGGGCAAGCTGAGCGGCCGCAGCGCCTTTCGGGCCCGGCTAGAGGAACTGGGCTACACCCTCGAGCGCGACGTCCTCGACGACGCCTTTGCACGCTTCAAGGAGCTGGCCGACCGCAAGCGCGAAATTGGCGACCGTGACCTCGAAGCCATTGTCAGCGAGCAGGTGCAGCAGCACGATGTGGCCCATTACGTCCTCAAGAGCGTGCAGGTGAGCTGCGGCACGGGCCTGCAGCCCACCGCCACGGTCACCCTGTGCTTTGGCGACGGCACCGAGCGCACCGAAGCGGCAATTGGCACCGGACCAGTGGATGCGGTCTGCCAGGCCCTTAACAACCTGGCCCAGGTGCCCAACGACCTGGTTGAGTTTTCGGTCAAGAGCGTCACCGAGGGCATCGATGCGATGGGCGACGTCACGATCAGGCTGCGGGCCAATGGGGTGCTGTACTCAGGCCACTCGGCCAACACCGACATCGTGGTGGCCGCGGCCCAAGCTTTCGTCAACGCCCTCAACCGCTTGGTGACAGGCGGCCGTCAGCTGCCCCTGCATCCGCAAAAGACACCCCTGCCGGCCCTGGGTGACCTGCCCCTGGCCGAGCGCCCACGGGTATGAAACGGGTATGAAAGAACAGTCCACCCCGGTGGCCACGGCCCTGCAGCTGAGTGTGCTGTTGCTGCTGGCCCTAGCGATGCTGGTGCCGCTGCTCTGGCTGGTGAGCACCTCGCTCAAGGGTCCGGCTGAAAATATTTTCACTAGCCCGCCAGCGCTGCTGCCAACTCAACCCAGCCTGGAGGCCTACGGACGCCTGTTTTCAGGCAGTCCCATGGGGACTTACCTGCTCAACAGCACGATTGTGAGCAGCCTGGCGGTGTTGGCCAACCTGCTGTTTTGCTCGCTGGCGGCCTATCCACTGGCGCGGCTGCGCTTTGCCGGTCGCGGTCTGGTGCTGGCCCTGGTGGTGGCCACGATTCTGATCCCGTTTCAGGTGGTGATGATCCCGCTGTACCTGCTGATGGTCCAGATCGGCCTGCGCAACACCTTGGCGGCGCTGATCATTCCCCAAGCCGCCACCGCCTTTGGGATTTTTCTGCTGCGCCAGAGCTTTGTGGGGGTGCCGGTGGAGCTCGAGGAGGCGGCCCGATGCGACGGCTGCAGCCCAGTGGGTGAATGGTGGAACGTGATGATCCCAGCCGCCAAGGCAGACCTGATCACCCTGGCGATGTTTGTGTTTATCGGCACCTGGAGCGACTTCCTCTGGCCCCTGGTGATCCTCGATGAACCGGGGCTCTACACCCTGCCCCTTGGGCTACAGCAGCTAGCCAGCAGCTTCTCACTCGACTGGCGCCTGGTGGCCGCGGGTTCGGTGGTGTCAATTTTGCCGGTGCTGCTGCTGTTCATTGCCCTGCAGCGCCATATCTTGCCCAGTGCCAGTGGTGACGCCGTCAAGGGTTAAGACCTGCCCGGCCTACCGCCAACAGGCAGCAATGGCGGCCATCCGTTGAATGGCGGCCATCCGTCGAAAGCACGCCATCTCTCGAAAGCGCGCCAAGGCACAACGGTCAAGAAGCGCGCTCTGTCAAGGATCAGGCTACAAAGAGTGATGCCATGCATGAAATAGGCCATCCAGCCATGGCCAGGACGAGGAAGCGAAGGATGAACTATGCAAATATCGATTCAGTGCTTGTGTTCACCATACCGAATCAGGCAAAGATGGTCAGACAGTGGTCTGCTTACCCCTCGGGCTCCCTCTGCCAGGGAAGTTGACGCCTGCTGTGATCGCAACAGACCAACGAGAGCTGAATGGTTACTGAATCGCTGACCGACGACCTCGCAATCCTGGATTGCCTGGAGCTCTTCAACAGCACCGTCGTCACCGCTGAGGTCCTGGGGATCTCTCAAAGCAGCTGCTCGAGGCGGTATCGCAGCTTCAGTCAGCAATTTGATCTCGACTTTGATCGCACCGATGGCCATTACCAGGCCAACAAAAATCTTGACGTCCTCCACAGCCTGCGGCAGGCAGCCCAAAAACGCCGGATTCGCAAGGGGCAGTATCGCTTCAATGTGGGCTGGCAGGTCCACAGCTTGTTTGTACCGACCGAATCGGACGCCTGTCAGCAGCTCTCCCTCTCCCCCATGGACAGCTGGCGCATGACCAGCTTGCTGGAGCAGCGGCTGGTTGATTTCTGGTTGGGCGGCCTGCTGGAGCTCACCCCCCTGCTTGATACCAGCCTTGGGCGTTTGCGCAGCCAGCGGGTGAGCCTGGGCCAGAGCCTGATGTGTGTGCCCCTCTGCCGCTGGCCCATTCAGGTGCTATCCCACAGCGACCATCCCCTCCAGCAGCAGGCCGTGATTAGCTCAGAGGACTTGGCCCGGTATCCGTCGCCATCCCTGGCGATGGGCATGGCCCCACAGTTGATGCGTCACCTGCAGCAGCACGGCCTGGCCAGCACTCCGTCAGGGCTGCTCAACCACGATTGGGCCCTGTGGCAAGGCAAAGCCAACGATGGACTGAGCCTCAGCTACGGGGGGCCCCACGATGAAGAACGTGCTGCCAGCGAAGGCGTCAAGCCGCTGGGTTATCCGCTCAATCTGATCGAGGTGGGGGCTGTGATCGGGCACCACGAGGCCATTGAAGACAGCAGCTTCACCACCAACCTCAAGCAGATGGCAGGCTGCCTCCGCAACAAACCGATCGCCAAACATCCAGCCCTTGAGTGGATCATCTAGGGCTGAATCGGCGATCGGCTCCTGCAGGCCTGGGGGCTCCTGGCTGAACTGGCTTCAGGGTGCCGCAGGGGTGGGCTTGATCGGCGGCAGGGGGGGGACCGCCAGTTCGGCGGGCGGGGTGCCACTGGCCTGGCCGCCGGCACCATCCTTCAAACGCACCTCTTGGCGCAGGCGTGCATTGTCGGCCATCAGGCCCGAGACCCGGGCGCCCATCCGCTCGACCGCCTGCAGCCGAGCGGCCGTCGAGCGCAATTGCTCCTCCAGGGCCGTGGTGCGATCAAGGGCACGACCGTTTTCCAGGCCCGCAACACGATCCTGCAGGTCACGCAGCGTGGCGCTCTGCTCGCGCGTCTTGACCAACATCACCACAAACAACACCGCCAACGTGGTGCTGAGACCCAACTGCAACCAGACCAGCCACGCGGGAAGACCCGCGGGCTGGTCCAGCGGCTCCGGACGGTCGTCAGTAGCAAACACCATGGAGGAAGGCCGCACAAGCGGCGAGAACAGCTGCTTAATCCGATCCTGCCAAGGCCGGTTGCAACCTGCACGGGATCGGCACGGAAGCGTGATCAAACCAGACTTGGGTCTTCGCTGAGGGGTTCACTGAGAGGTTCTCTGAGGGGATCGCTGAGGGGATCCCCGAGGACTTCACTGAGGTCCTGAAGCCCCCTCAAAAGCGATCAAAGATTGCCTTGCCGTCGGCCCGCTTGCGGGTGTGGCGCCGAGCTTCACGGCGGGTGTACTCACTCACCGTGGGGTTGGACACGATCGGATCCACGTGGGCCACCTGTTCCCAGAGCTCTCGCGGCGCCCAACGCACCGTGTGGAGGATGCGGTCGTGTTTGACCACATGGCACCAACGCAAGGTGCCGCAGGCGGGGCAAAAGAGCTCCTCAAGCCACTCGGAGCTGAGCACCAGCACTGGGTAGGCCTGGATCACCAACTTCGCCTTCTTCTCGCTCATGCCCCGGGCCTTGAGTTGCTCCGGGGTGAGCAGATGAAGAAAGTATTTCTGACCATTGCCCTCGACGCGCTGCTCAGGGTGGGCGGGGCACCAGAGCTCGCGCTTCTTGGGACGCCGGTTGCGGCGGGGCTCAGGAGCCGGAGAAGAACTGTCCACCCCTCAAACGTAACCCAAGTTGAAGTCCTCGGCCAAGGCCATAGTCACGGCCAAGGCCATAGTCGCGGTCACTGACACGGCCACGGTCACCCTGGGGCGCCTTAGGCGCTGAAGGCCTTGCGGGGCGAGATTGGGTAGGGAATTCGGCGGTGCCGCATGCGCCGCCACACCCGCACAAAGGCCCGAATGACCAGCTCGAGCTCGGCCCGGCCAATGCCGCTGTGGGCCAGTTGACCATCGTGGAATCGCGCCTCCACGATGCGGCGCACCATCTGGCGAGCTTCCACCTCGCTGGTGCCGGGGGGGAGGGAGCGCAGGGCGGCCTCACAGCCATCGGCCAGCATCAAGATCGCCGTCTCGCGGCTGCGGGGCCGCGGGCCCCGGTAGCGAAACACCGCCTCAGGCACGGCGGGATCACGCTCGCGAGCCTGGTGCAAAAAGTACCCCATCTTCAGGGTGCCCTGGTGCTCGGGGATGAAGTCGGCCAGGGGGCGAGGCAGCCTGTAGCGGCGAGCCAAGCGCAGCCCCTCATCGACATGGGCCTGCAGGATCGCAGCGCTGCCAAAGGGATCATTGAGCTGGTCGTGGGGATTGGCCCCTTCGCCCTGGTTCTCAATGAACCACTGCGGCCCATGCAGCTTGCCCACATCGTGATACAGCGCGCCCGTGCGCACCAGGTCGACATCGGCTCTGATCGCCCGGGCACCCTCCTCGGCGAGCCCAGTGATCATCAAGGTGTGTTCAAAGGTGCCCGGCGCCTCGCAGGAGAGCCGCCGCAGCAGGGGGCGCTCCAAATCGGCCAGCTCCAGCAACCGTGAGCGGGTGAGCAGTCCGAACAGCTGTTCGACCAGGGGGGCGAGCAACAGACCGCCCATCAACAGCCCCCCCAGCAGCAGGGCCTCGCCCAGCAAATCAACCTGGGCCCATTGACCCTGGCCCTGCAGCAGCAACCACTGCATCAGCAACCACTGCAGCAGCACCGCCGCAGTGGGCAGCAGCACCGCCAACTGCAGCAGCTCGGCTCGGCTGCGCTGGCGCCCCGCCGCCACCGCACCCGCCGCCGCCACTGCGGCAGCCAGCAGCAGGCGCAGGTCAGCCAATCCAGCCACCGGCAAGGGCAACAGCAGGCTCGCCGCCGCGAGCCAGCTGAGCCCTGCGGGCGTGCCCAGCCCTTGGGCCAGCAGCAGGGTGGGCGGTACCAGCAGCACCAGCGGACTCGCCAGCGGCCCCAGCCACAGTCCCACCCCCTGCACCGCCAGCAGGGAACCAAGGGCCAGCAGGGCCTGGCGGGGCTCCAAACAGGCGCGCCAGCGCCGCATCAGCAGCACCATGGCCGCCGTGGTGGCGAGACCCTCGACAAACACGCCCAGCCACAGCAACGGCCTCGGCCGGCGGTTCACCAGGCCGAAATAATCGAGAACATCAAAAGCCTGGGGGCTGACCGCCTCCCCCTGTCGGGTGATCAGGTCGCCTTCGCGCACCGCAATGGTGGGGATCCCCTGCTGGGTGATCAGCGCCTCAATGCGCCGCTGGCTCAAGGCCGGATCGGCACGCAGGTTGGACTGGCCTAGCAACGAGCGGGTGAGCAGCCGCGCCCCCAGGTTGCGCTCCAACGGGGGCAGGGTTTCCAACTGCAGGCTGGCCGCCGCCAAAAGCTGGCCCTCGGCAAGGGCGCCACTGAGGCCCTGGCTGAGCATGCGCAGCTGGGCCTGGCGCAGGTCCCGCTCCCAGCGGGTGAGGGCGGCGGGGCCCAAGCCCTGCAGCCAGCGCAGCTCGGCGGGGGTGAGGAGCAGGGGACCCACCTGCTGGGGCCCACTTTCAATCTGTTGCTGCAGCTGGCTCAAGTTGGCATCGAGCCGGCGTTGTAACGCCAAACTCGACGGCGGATCGACCACTTGCACCGTGGTGCGCGGCAGCAACTGCAGGCGTCGCTCCTCGAGGGCCGTGCTGTCAACCACCGTGGCCGCCTTGGGGGCCCGGGCCGTAAACGGAGCTGGGCTGCCAGGGCTGATGCTGGGCTCCACCAGCCAAGGCCAGCTTGAGAGCAGGGCCACCAACACGCCAACCAACAACACCGAAAAGGTGTCCTGCGGACGCCACACCAGCGGAAGCTGACGGGGCCTCTCCCGGCGAAGCAGCTGCCGCCAGTGGACGATGGGCCGGCGCCATTGCATGCTCAAACGCTAGCCCTTGAATGCGCAGCACCGCCCATGGCAGCACGACTCGACGGTCGCCAACTCGCCAGCCAGATCGAGGCGCGCCTGCAGTCCGCGATCAGCACCGGGTTGGAGCACGCCGGCAGGCCTCCAGGGCTGGCGGTCTTGCGCGTGGGTGATGACCCGGCCAGCGGGGTTTACGTGGCCAACAAAGAAAAGGCCTGTAGCCGGGTTGGCATCACCAACCACGGCGCCCACCTGCCGGCCGACACCCCGGCCAGCACGGTGCTCGCCGCGATTGAGCGGCTCAACCGCGACCCCGCCGTCGATGGGATTTTGCTGCAACTGCCCCTACCTGCTGGGCTCCTGGAGGGGCCCCTGCTGGCGGCGATTGATCCGACCAAGGATGCCGATGGCCTCCACACCCTCAACTTGGGCCACCTCCTCAAGGGTGAACCCGGCCCGCGCAGTTGCACACCCGCCGGCGTCATGGCCCTGCTGGTGGCCGCAGGGATTGAACTCGCCGGCAAGCGGGCCGTGGTGGTGGGCCGCAGCATTTTGGTGGGCCAGCCCATGGCCCTCATGCTGCAGGCTGCCAACGCCACCGTGACCGTGGCCCACTCACAAACCACCGATCTGGCTGCCCTCACCCGCATGGCCGATGTGCTGGTGGTGGCGGCCGGCCGGCCACGCATGATCGGCGCCGAACACGTAAAACCCGGTGCAGTGGTCGTGGATGTGGGCATTCACCGCAAACCCGAGGGCGGCCTCTGCGGCGATGTGCGCTTCGAGGAGGTCGAACCGATCGCGGGCGCCATCAGCCCGGTGCCGGGCGGCGTAGGACCCATGACGGTCACCATGCTGCTGGTCAACACCGTGACCAGCTGGTGCGGCCGTTGCGGCCTCGAGAACCCCCTGGCCGACCTGCTGCCCTGAACACGACCCCACCGCTTGCCTCCACTCCAGCCGGGCGCCAGCCGGGCGCCAGCCAGCCTGAGAGAATTTCGGCCAGCCAACAGGCCCCAGGCCCAAGCTGTATGACTGCGGCGGTATCCACCCCCTTTGATTTTGCCGCCTATCTCGAGGCGTCCCGCCTCAGGGTGGAGGCGGCCCTTGATGGCGCGTTGGGGCCTGAGCGGCCCGAGAGCCTGCGGGAGGCGATGCGTTATTCGCTGCTGGCGGGGGGCAAACGGCTGCGACCCATCCTCTGCCTAGCCGCCTGCGAGCTGGCCGGCGGCAACAGCGAGCTGGCCCTGCCCACCGCCGTGGCTCTGGAGATGGTTCACACCATGTCGCTGATCCATGACGACCTGCCCGCCATGGACAACGACGACCTGCGCCGCGGCCGGCCCACCAACCACAAAGTCTTTGGCGATGCCATTGCCATTTTGGCCGGTGACGCCCTGCTCACCCGCGCCTTTGAGATGGTGGCCCTGCGCAGCCCCAGCGTGCCGGCCGCGCAGTTGCTGGCGGTGGTGGGCGAGCTGAGCTTGGCGTCTGGAGCCCCAGGCCTGGTGGGCGGCCAGGTGGTGGATCTGGAGTGCGAGGGCAAGGATGTCGACCTCGAAACGCTCGAATACATCCACTTGCACAAGACCGGTGCCCTGCTCAGGGCCTGCGTGCTGTGTGGCGCCCTGATCGCCGGAGCCCCCGAGGCCCTGCTTGAGGCCTTGAGCACCTACGCCCGTGGCATCGGCCTGGCCTTTCAAATCCTCGACGACATCCTCGACGTGACCGCCAGCAGCGAGGTGCTGGGCAAGACGGCGGGCAAGGATCTCACGGCCGACAAGACCACGTACCCCAAGCTGTTGGGGCTCGAGGAGTCACGCCTGCGGGCCGAAGCCCTGGTGATCCAGGCCAAGGCCGCCCTGGCTCCCTGGGCCGAGCGGGCCACTCCGCTACTGGCCCTGGCCGATTACATCACCCAACGCGATCGATGAACCCGATGAGAACCCCGACGCCATGAGCCCCCAAGACACCCCTCCCCTCCTGGCTTTCTTCAACAACAGCGTGCTGTGGTGGGGATTGGCGGCCTGCGGCATCGCGCAGCTCTCCAAATTGGTGATCGAACTGGTGGTTCACGGCCGCTGGAATCCAAAGGTGCTGGTCGAGACCGGCGGCATGCCCTCAAGCCATTCGGCCCTGATGACCGGCACCGCCGCCGGCATCGGCTGGCAACAGGGCTTTGCCGAGCCCATGTTTGCCCTGGCGGCCACCCTGTGCTTCGTGGTGCTCTACGACGCCAGTGGCGTACGCCGGGCCGCAGGGCTCACCGCCGCCCGGGTCAATGCGTTGGTGCACGACACCGCCCTCTTGGACAACACAACCCTCTTGGACAACACAGCCCTCGTGGACGACACAGCCACCAGCGTTCAGGCGCCCAAAGCCCTGAAGGAGAATCTGGGACACACCCGGCTTGAGGTGCTGATCGGCAGTTTGATCGGCCCGGCCGTGGCCCTGCCGGGGCTGGTGTTGGTTGGCTCCCCCCTGCAGCTGACGGCGACCCTGCGCGCCGCCCTGGCTGCCGCCCTGGGGTGAGCAGCACCATGGCCGCCAGCCTCACGGCCGACCAACAGGCGGCCGCCGCGGCCTTTGAGACTTGGCTTGAGGGCGGTGTAAGCGGTCGTCCCTTTGTGTTGAGCGGCTACGCCGGCACGGGCAAGACTTTCCTGTCCATGCGTTTCCTGGCCGCCGCCGAAGCCACCGGGCTCTGCTGGACCGTGGTAGCTCCTACCCACAAGGCCGTGGGGGTGTTGAAGAGCCACCTGGCCCAGGCGGGCCTCAGCCCCACCTGGTACCCGTCAACCATCCACCGGCTGCTGCGGCTCAAACTCAAGCGCCAGGGCGATCTGGAGCGCTGCGAAGAGACCGAGCAGACCGCCGGCGCCCTCGAACACCTCGGCCTGGTGTTGATCGATGAGGCCTCGATGGTCGACAGCACCCTGCTCGAAATCAGCCTGCGCTGCGCCCATCCCTTTGGCACCCGCTTGGTGTTTGTGGGGGATCCGGCCCAGCTACCGCCTGTGGGGGAGGCCCTGAGCCCGGTGTTTGCCATGGGCCGCTGCCACCAGGCCGAACTGCAGGAGGTGGTGCGCCACCAGGGGCCGGTGCTGCGCCTCGCCTCGGGCCTGCGCGGCGGCCAGCTGCCCTGCCGCCGCCCGCCGCCACTGGCCCCAATCCGCACCGCCGAAGGGCAGGTGGCCTGCCTGGAGCGGCAGGAGTGGCTCGACGCCGCCCAGGCCGCCCTGCGCCGCAGTGTCGAGCTCGACAACCCCGACCATGCCCGGATCCTCTGCTACACCAACCGCACCCTGGAGCAGTTGGTGCCGATGGCCCGCCGCGCCCTGCACGGCGAGATGGCTGACCAGCTGCCCGTGCTGCCCGGCGAGGTGCTGATCAGTCGCACCGCCGTCATGGCCCCCGCCTGCCGCGAGGGGGAGGAGGGCGGTGAAGAGCCCGACATGGTGCTTGGCTCGAATCGAGAAGTGGTGGTGCGCGATGTGACGCCCGAGCGCTGCAACCTCGCCGACTTTGGACTCACCCCCACCGACCTGGCCGACCCTGGCGCAGCCCCGGTGATCGACACACTCAGCGCCGCGGTGGAAGCGGGTGAGAGCCGGCTGTCACTGCGGCTGCTGCCGCCGATCGGCAGCCCAGGCCGCACGGCGCTGGAGGCGGTGCTGGCCCGGCTGCGTCAGCAGGCTCGTGGGGCTGGCAAGCCGGAAGCCAGAGCCCTGTGGCGCCGCTTTTTTCTGGTGCGTGATGCCTTTGCCTCGCTGGGTCCCGCCGCCGTGCTCACCGTGCACCGCAGCCAGGGCAGCACCTTTGGCGAAGTGTTCATCGATGCCGATGTCTTCTGGCCCAAAGACGACGTGCTGCGTCAGCAACTGGTCTATGTGGCGGTGAGCCGTGCCAGCCAGGCCGTGACCTTGATGGCCGGCCCCGGCAGCCGCCCCGAACAGGAGCTCTGGCGCCGCTGGCTCGAGGAGCCCAACGCCACGCCCCCCTGAGCCCCTCACCCCAGGCTCAGCCGAGCCGCAACCCGGCAACCCCCTCGGAGCCCAGATACACCGCCAGCGCCAGACTCACCAGGGCCACCAGCAGATCGCCCTGGTCAAACAGCCACTGCTTGCCCCGCTGCAACAGCGGCAGCACCCGTGCCGGCCCCAGCACCAGCAGGGCCAACAGGGGTAGCACCAGCAAAGCCGAGGAGACCAGGGCAAAGATCGCCGTGGCCAAGACTTCCTGCGGCCGGCCGAGGTCGGCCGAAAGCAAGCTGCTGGCCGCCTTGGCAAACAGAAACAGATCGTCGGGACTGGCCACCTCCAGCACCGCACTGAGGCCCACCAGCAGCGGCAGGGGCATCGCGCAGAACTGATCAAGCTTGCTGGTCCAACCCGGCGCCCGGGCCTCCTCCCGCCGACCGATCAACTCATTGATGCCGAGCGCCAGCAGCCCCCCTGCCGCCAACAGATCGAGGCCGGTGCGGTGGCTGGTGCCCTTGTCCATGCTGAGCAGCAGGCCATGGCCCACGGTGAGCAGCAGGGTCACCGCCAAGGCCGCGGTCAGCACCCAGCCGAGCACAAACAACCCACCGCGCCGCAGCGGGTTGGCCC
>CAMDVN010000005.1 GCA_945877595.1 Cyanobium sp. NIES-981
TAAGACCAGTTGTGGACTAGCACTCCTGCTTGGGCTAGGCCGGCACCCGCTTGTCGAGGCTGGTCAGTTTGAGCAGCTCGGTGTTGATGCCTGAGGCGCGCTCCAAGGCCACCTTGCCGGTGCGGGCGATTTCGAGGATCCCGTAGGGCTCCATCAGCCGCTCGAGGGCAACCAGCTTGCCTGGGTCGCCCACCACCTCGAGGGTGAGGGCATGGTCGGCCACATCCACCACATTGGCGCGAAACACCTGCACCAGCTCAAGGATGGCGCTGCGTTGCTCAGCCGGGGCCGCCACCTTGAGCAGCATCAACTCGCGCTCGACAGCCGGAATGGTCGAGAGGTCGATCACCCCCAGCACGTTGACCAGCTTGTCGAGTTGCTTGGTCATCTGCTCGAGGGTGCGGTCGTCACCTTCGACCACCATGGTGAGGCGCGAGATGCCGCTCGTTTCGGCAGGTCCAACGGCCAGGCTTTCGATGTTGAAGCCGCGACGGGCAAACAGCCCTGAGATCCGGCTCAGGGCTCCTGATTCGTCTTCCACCAGCACCGAGAGGGTGTGCTTCATGGGGCCAGCAGCCAGGCAGGGGCGCGAATCAACCCAAGGTACGCGTCAGCCAGCGCAGCAGCAGGGGATTGAACAGTTCGGCACTCTCATCGTGGGGACAGTGGCCGCTGTGGGGCAGCACCTCCAGGGTGAGGTGGGGCTGCAGGTTGCGGCATTGCAGCCCCACCTCGAGGGGCACGAGGCGATCGGCCCCACCCCACACCACCAACAGCGGCTGGCGCAGGCGGCCCAGCAGGGCCGGGGCCGTGGCCTGGAATGGGCGCAGGGCCATGCCGATGCTCATGGCCCGCAGGGCTCGCACTGCGGTGGGCCGGCGGGCCGGCCTGGCGATCAGCTGATGCAGCTCGCGATCACCAATCACCGGCTGGTTGTAAGCCGACTGGATGCCGAGATCGAGCAGCGGTGAATAGGCCAGGAGCGGCACGATCAGCTCAAGCGGCAGCAGGCGGCAGAGCAGGGTGATCAACCCTCGCTTCAGCCGGCGGCGCCAGGGCCGGCGGCGCCCCGGCCGGCGGGGTGGCATCAGCAGGCTGGGGTCGGGGAGGGGAGCCGCCACCACGGCCCGCACCCAGTGCGGAAAGAACACCGCGCAGCTCAGGGCCACCAGCCCCCCCAGTGAATGGCCCACCAGCACCGCTGGCTCCAGCACCACCTGCTCGCAGAAGGCCTGCACCTGGCGGGCCCAGAGGCGGTTGTCGAGGCGGCGGCCCGAGCGGCTGCCCGGCTGGCTGGAGGCGCCGAATCCCACCAGGTCCAGGCCATAGACGCGCCAACCTGCCGCCGCCAGGGGGGCCGCATTGCGCCGCCAGTGGCCGCTGCCGGTGCCAAAGCCATGCAGCAGCACGATGGCGGGGTGGGTCGGATCCCCCAGCACCTGCCAGTGGCACGCCAGCCCCTGCCAGCGCCAGATCTGGGCCGTGCCCCAGCTCGATGAAAGGGCAGGCTGGGCGAAGGGGGGGCTTACCAGTGGATCAGGCCAACACGGCAAGCAATCACTATTGCGAAGGGGCGGCCCGCCTGCAGCTCGGCAGCGGATTCTTTCGGCCCCAATCGCGGCCGTCCCGCGATCTGGGCGTGTTGGTGGTGGCCCAGCTGGCCCGGGAGAGCCTGCAGCACAGCCAGCCCGAACCCCTGGCTGTGCTCGATGCCATGGCCGGCTGCGGAATCCGGGCCCTGCGCTACGGCCTCGAGGCCCTGGAGGGTCATCGCGGGGCCCAGATCTGGGCCAACGATGCCGATTCGGCTCGCCTGCCCCTGCTGGAGGCCAACCTGGCCCCCCTGGCCCAGCGGCAGCTGGAGCTGCGCAGCTCGGGCCAGACGGCCCAGTACCTGCTGGCGGCCTGCCTGCAGCAGCGCCAGCGCTTCGATCTGGTCGATCTCGATGCCTTTGGCTGCCCATCGGCCCTGGTGCCTTTGGCCCTTGAGGCGGTCAAAACCGATGGGGTGCTGTATCTGGCCAGCACGGATGGCCGCTCACCCACCGGCCACGATCGCCCCGGTGCGATTCGGATGCTCGGTGCGGGAGCCCGGGCCCATCCGGCCAGCTGGGAGCTGGCCCTGCGGCTCCAGCTGGGCGTGATCGCGCGGGCCGCCTGGGCGATGGGTCGTGGCATCGAACCGCTGCTCGCGTTCAGTGAGGGCCGCACGTTTCGAACGGCCGTGCGGCTGCGACGACACCCAGCCCCCAGTGACCTGCTGCAGCTGGGCCTGCTGGCCCATTGCCATGGCTGCGGTGATCAGCAGGTGCAAGCGCTGCAGCAGCTGCGTCAGTGGCAGCCCTGCCTGTGTTTGTCAGGGCAGGCGGTGCCCCTAGCCGTGAGCGGTCCGCTCTGGACAGGAGCCCTGCAACACCCCCCCACCTTGTTGGCGTGGTTGGAGGGCCATGCCGCTGAGCGGCCCGAGTGGGCCCAGATCAGCCCCACCACCCGCCGGCTGCTGGTTGGCCTGGCTGCCGATCACGGCGAGCCGGCCCGTTGCTGGCCCACCAGTGAGATCGGCCGGCGCCTGCGGCAGGGCCCGCCGCCCTTGGTTCGGTTGGCACGACTGCTGCAAGCGCAGGGTTATCGGGCCCAGGCCAGCGGGGTGATGGCGGGCCAGCTGCGCAGTGATGCTCCCTGGGCTGTGGTTCTCGAGGCCGCCAAAGCTGCTAAATAGGTATCCATCGTTTCCCCAGCCACGGGCTATGGCCTCTGAAATCTTCGGCATCGCAGCCATTTTCTGGGTTTTGATCCCCGTGGGCCTCGCTGGTGGCGCCCTGCTGTTGAAGCTTCTCAAGGACTGAGCGGCCTCCACAGCCCAACTCCACGGCCCAACCAACTCCATGGCCCAACTCCATGGCCCAACTCCATGGACTCCTAGGGGGCCTCTCATTGGGCATTCCACTGGGAATTTCACTGGGCATCCTTCGCGTTGGGACGGGCGCACCCCTAGGCTCAGGCCCGCTTGAGCGTCTCCGGCATGCAGGTTCTGGTCGTCGGTGGAACAGGAACCCTCGGACGGCAAATTGTGCGGCGTGCTCTCGACCAGGGACACCAGGTGCGCTGCATGGTGCGCTCACCACGCAAAGCCGCTTTCCTGACCGAATGGGGTTGTGAGCTCACCCGCGGTGATCTTCTCGAACCCGCCAGCCTTGCTTATGCCATGGAGGGGCAGGAGGCCCTGATCGATGCCGCCACCGCTCGTGCCAACGATCCCGGCAGCGCTTACGAGATCGACTGGAGCGGTAAACAAAACCTGCTTGCTGCGGCCCGCACCGCAGGTGTGAACCGGGTGGTGTTCATGTCATTGCTGGATGCGGCCCAGCATCGGGATGTGCCGTTGATGGACATCAAGGCCTGCACCGAGGAGTGGCTGGTCGCCTCCGATCTGGATTACACGATTCTCCAGGGCGTGGCCTTCATGCAGGGGCTGATCAGTCAATTTGCGATTCCGGTGCTGGAGGGGCAGACGGTGTGGGTTAGCGGCACCCCGACGCCGATGGCCTACATGAACACCCAAGACACGGCCCGTTTTGCGGTGGCGGCTCTGGACCACCCAGAGACGATCAGGCGAGCGTTTGCCGTGGTAGGGCCCCGTGCCTGGACCACCAGCGAAATCACCCAGCTCTGTGAACGGTTCACGGGCAAAGATGCCCGGGTGTTTCGGGTGCCGCCGGCCCTGATGAAGGCCATGCAGGGTGTGGCGAGCTTTTTTGAGCCCAGCCTCAATGTGGCCGAGCGTTTGGCTTTTGCCGAAGTGACCGGCGGTGGCATCACCCTCGATGCTCCGATGGATGAGACCTACGGCACTTTTGGTCTCGATGCCACCGAGACCACTGGCCTGGAGGACTATCTCAAGGAGTACTACGACACGATCCTCAAGCGGCTGCGCGAGATGGAGGCCGATCTCGACAAAGATGCCAAAAAGAAGCTTCCCTTCTGATTGCCGGCCAGTGATTGACTAGTTCAGGTGTATCATGAAGGCGGTGCGGTCTTTATGCCGTTCTGTCTTCCAGTGTTTCCGGGTCCAGCGTTTTCGCTTCCAGCGATCGCGTTCCCAGTGTTGTCGTTTCTAGTTGTGTTGTTATGTCGGTTGCCCAGATCAAGAACCTGCAGCGCCGCTTGGCCAATCTCGAGCAGGAGGCCGCCGAGGAACTCAACCGGGCCTGCGGTCACGAGTTGTGGCAGAGCTTGGGCTTTGATGCCTTTGACAGCATCGAAGATCCCGATCGTCGCTCCAGGGCTAACTACTACTACGGCCAGTTGCAGACGGCGCGGGAGCTGAAAGAAGTCGTGGGCTGATGCGTCAGCCTGGAAGCTTGGAACCGTTGCGCTGAACCCGTGGCCTGTCCATTCTGCGGAAGTGGGTCGGTGAAGGCTGACCGCAGCCTGGCGGGTCGCCTGGTTTGCGGCAACTGCGGTCAGCCCCTGGGCGCCAAGGGGGTGACCCGACGGCGCTCCGGCGCCGGTCGCACACGGTCCCGTTGGATCTGGATCTGGCCCGTAGCAGCGGTGTTGGGACTCTCGGCGTTGTTGGCTTCCCGAGAACAGCGCCGCGAGGTGCAGCCCCAACCCCAGTCCCAGCCCTTGAGCCAGCAGGCGCCAGTGTCAAGCTTGTTGTCTGGCTTGATTTGAGCATCAGCAAGCTCCTTAAGCTCCGCACCATGGGCAGCCCAATCAGCACCGAGGTGTTCCTGCAACGGGCGATGGCCCGGTTTGGCTCCAAGTACGACTACAGCGACATCGTCTACAAGAGCTACAAGACGCCGATCAAAATTCGCTGCCGCACCCATCCGGTGAAGCAGATTTTGATCACACCGGAAAAGCATTTGCAGACCACCGGTGGTTGCAAGTACTGCCTTAGGGAGATGCGCATTGTTTCCCTGGAACGGGAGCTTCGCCGCGATGCCTTCGATCTGATGCCCAGCCAGCACCCCGGGCTCAATGGACCAGACGAAGGACCCAATGGCACCGCCGAAACCATGGCCATCCACCCGCAGCTCTCGGCCGCGGTGGCGCCCCACCCCTGATCAAGCCAAGCCACCCTTTGCCCCGGCCCCGGCCTGGCCGCCTTTCCCACCGCCGGCCCGCCCCCCCCGACCCGGAGACCGCACGCCTGTTTGAACCATCAGCTGGTTGAGGCGCGCTTGTTCATGGCTGTTCACGGCGCGCCAGTGTCCTGGAGCCAAGCCAGCCCAGCTCAGGGGGGGCTCGCCATCCATCAGGTCAATGGCCATCCGAATCAACCTGAGCGTGGGGAGCCCAACGGCCGCGGTCATGCGGCGCACCTGGCGGTTGCGGCCCTCCCTGAGCTCGAGCTCCAGCCAGGTACTGGGTATCTGGAGGCGATGGCGGATTGGCGGTTGGCGCGCACCGATGCCGGCCGCCACGATCTCCTCGACCGGCAGGGCCCGGGCCCGGGCTGGCAGGGTGCGTTGGGATTGGATGATCAGCCCGCCTGCCAATTGGGCGATGGCCTCGGGCTGCTGGGCTGTGTCGCCTTCGACCTGCACCCAGTACCGACGCCAATGCCCGAAGCGGGGGTCAGTGAGCCGCTGCTGCAGACGGCCATCGCGGGTGAGCAGCAGCAGGCCCTCGCTATCGGCATCCAGGCGACCAGCCGCGTAGACCCCAGGCACATGGATGTGGTCGGCGAGGCATCCCCAGCGGCTTCCCGCCTCTGGGGTGAACTGGCTCAGCACCCCGTAGGGCTTGTGAAACAGCAGGGTGGCGGGCTCACGGGGGCTCAGAACTCTTGCGTTCAGGGGGTCTGGCGGGTGTCGCTCAAGACTGCCGCGCTTTCCAGAGGTTCACCACGCCAATGGAGATCAGCAGCAAACCGAGATCCAGAGACAGGGGGGGCAGGGTCATGAACAGGCCTTCAGGCGCTGGATGGGTGGTGACGCTATCGCCTCCAGCGGGCAGGCCGGCGGCCGATGGCAATTAAGCTGAAGAGATCATTGATTTTCCTGAGCGCGCTGCTGCATGATCGAGACCTCCGGTGTGATTGAAAAGGAGCAAGGAAACGGGTTCTACCTCGTCACCCTGGAGCAGCCGGCAGGTCACCAATGCCTCTGCCGGGCAGCTGGCAAACTCACCAAATTCCGCATCAAGCGGTTGGCGGGCGACAAGGTGCTGGTTGAGATCAGCCCCTACGACCTCACCCGCGGTCGCATCACCTACCGGGAGCGCAACGTGGGAGCCACCGGACCAAGGCCCGGCGGCAACCGTCCAGGCGGCCCCCGTCGTCGCTGATCGTCAGGGCTGGCTGGTCATGAAGGCTGCCTGGTCATGAAGGCTTACTGATCAAGCCGGCACACCGAGCAGGGCCTCGATTGCCGTCTTGAATTCGCTGCGGGTTTTGACGCCTCGGAAGGTGTGTTGAAGGTTCTTCTGGAAGAAGAGCTGCACGGTCGGGGTGCCCGTGACTCCGGCTTGCACGGCGATCTCTTGGTCGGCTTCGATGTCGATTTCAACGCCCTGGGCCTGGCCGCCGAGCTCGTCGAGCACCCGCTTGAGTTGGGGCTTGAGCACGTGGCAGGGGCCGCACGTGGGGGAGGTGTAGACGACCAACAGCGGCCTGGGGCTGTCGTGGTACAGCTTGCGCAGGGCATAGCTGCCTTTCTGCCACAGGGCTGTGGGGTCGAAATTGGCTTCATCGCTAATCGCGGTGTGCTTGGGCGCACCGACCTCCTGGGGCTCCACCGGTTGGCGGTGCACGGTGACGGCCAGGTGGTGGTGGCTGAGCCAACGTTCGGCGGCCAGGGCCGCCTGGCAGCCGCTGCCCGCGGCGGTGATGCCCTGGCGCCATTCGGCGTCAGCCACATCACCAGCGGCGTAGACGCCGTCGCGGCTGGTCTCGGGCCGGCCGGGCTGGGTGACCAGATACCCCTTGGCATCGAGATCGAGCTGCCCCTTCACCAGCCGGGTGTTGGGGGTATGGCCGATGGCATAGAAGAGGCCTTTGACGGCGAGGTCCTCGCTGCTGCCGTCGAGGCGGTTGTGCAGCTGGATGGCTTCGAGCCACTCCCCGCCGAGGGCGTCGGCCACCTGACGGTTCCAGTGCACGGTGATGTTGGGATTGGCGAGCACCCGGTCCGCCATGGCGGCACTGGCGCGCAGCTTGTCGGTGCGCACGATCAGGTGCACATGGCTGCCGTACTTGGTGAGATAGACGGCCTCCTCGCAGGCTGAATCGCCTCCACCCACCACGGCCACGGGGGCACCTCGAAACTGGGGTGTGGCCCCGTCACAGATGGCGCAGGCACTGATGCCCTGGCTCCAAAACTTGGCTTCCTGGGGCAGGCCGAGCCGGTTGGCACTGGCTCCAGTGGCCAAAATCACAGCTTGGGTTTCGATCACCTGGCCTTCGGCCGTGATCCGATAGGGCCGCTCTGAGAGGTCGATGGCCTCGGCGTCGGCCTCCACCAAGCGGGTGCCCCAGCGCAGAGCCTGGGCTTTCATCTGATCCATCAGATCCGGGCCCAGGATCCCATCGGGGAAGCCTGGGAAATTTTCCACGTGGGTGGTGGTCATCAATTGACCACCGGGGATGCCACCGTCTTGGAAGCCCGTGATCAGCAGGGGGTTGAGGTTGGCCCGGGCCGCGTAGATGGCGGCGGTGTAGCCGGCAGGGCCGGAGCCAACGATCACCAGGTTTTCCACGCCCATGGTCCTAATGCGGAATGACTATGAGTTAAGCCTAGGGGATTGGGCTTGGCCCTGCGTATGGGCGATGGGCGTGGTTGTGGGGCTGACCATGGGCCCTGGCTTGAGGCTGGCCCCGGCTTGAGGCAGGCCCTGGCTCTGACAAGGCCTGGAAGTTGAGCCAGACCCTCGCTTGAGCAGGTCAAACGGAATCAACAAGTCGGAACTTCGATCAAGCCTGGGACGTCTCGAGCCGGCGCTTGTGCTGATTTGCTTTAGAATTGCAGCAGTTGCGCGTCAGATCTCGAGTAGCCCGTCGGTTTCGAATTGGGCCCTGTTGGTCAGCAATTCCTGGAGGTTCCTGGGCACCATCAGCACGCTGGCATCCAACAGTTCGGGATGCTCTTCCAGGCAGAGCAGCCAATCCCGAAATTCTTCATTGAGGGCGTAGCTCTCCTCGTAGCGCTCCAGGGCGTCGAGGGTGGCCCTGCGGGCCAAAACCCAGCAGACGGCAACCGTGACTCGGCGTTCAATGGCTGCGTCCATGGTCGCCGTCCCCAGGTGCTTGCACCACGCTGCCTGGCTGCGACTCAGGTGGATGTATTCATTGACACAACGTCGCAAAGAACCTCGCAAAAAACCTTGCAAAGACTGGCGCAAAAGCCTGTCGCAAAGCGCGTCCTAGGCCTGTTGAGCCAGGCTGGCGTTGCGGTTGAGGGGATGGTCTGGGTTGCTGCGCGGCAAGAAGGCCGGGAGCATGGGGCCTCCCATGGCGATCACATCCCCTGCCTGGTCGTCGATGGCACTGAGCGGTAGAAGCACCGAGCCTGCGCCGCCGCCCGGTTCGTTGAGTGGGGCCCCAGGGGCTGGCGGCCTCAGCAGGTAGGGCTCACTCAGGGCCCAGGTGCGGGCATAGCTGATCAGCAGGGGATCGGCGGGTGCAAACACATAGGAGGGGTGGCGGGGGATGGGCTCGCCCGCGGCCTTGTCGTTATCGAGCCGCACGGCCCTGGTGATGGCCTGCACAAAACGGCTGCGGGTCACAACGGTGGTGAGGTACGCCACCACCCGCAGGCGCGGGGCATCAAACCCCTCGGCGCACATGTCGATGCTCACCAGCCAGTCGGCTTCGCCGCGTTGGAATTGACTGAGCCGTTGGCCGGATTCTGGATCGAGGGAATGGACCAAATGCACCTGGTCGCCTTCCTCTTGCAGCAGCGCCCCGATGCGCCGGGCATGGGCGATGTCGCGGGCAATCACCAGACCACCAGCACCGGCATCGCTCTGGCGCACAAGCTCGAGGCGGCGGCGGGCGTTGAGCAGCACCCGCAGGGCAATGCTGCTCGGATCACCCAGTTTGATCGCGCGGCGCAGGTTGCGGGCCCGCCAGCTCTCACGGCTTTCGGCCGAGAGCGGTGAGCGCTCAACATCGCCGCTGCTGCCTGGCGGGGGAGCCGTGTTGTCGGGGTCGAGCCGGGCATGGTCGACCCAGCCATCTTGGAAGCGGAATTCCAGCGGCCGCACATCGCCGGCCGCGATTAGTTGGCGCGGTTCCACGCACAGATCGGGGGCGATGCGCTCGACGATTTGATCGCCCTCGCGCACCGTCACGCGGCGGGCGGCGCAAAAGGCGAGTTGGTCGGCTCGAAAGGGCGTGCCGGTGAGCCCGAGTCTCAGGGCGGCGGCCTGGGTGAGGCCAGCGAAGGCATGCCCCCAGGCGGCGGCCTCAGGCTCCTCGGGGTCGAGGCCCAGATGGTGCACCTCATCGGCAATGGCGAGCCAGGGGTGAGGGCCCCAGCGCTCGAAGGTGTGTTGGAGGAGTTGGCGATGGCGGGCTGCGGCCTGGTAGCTCACCAGCAAGCCGCTGCTGGGGTGGGGATCCTCGGGGCTTTGGCCACTGTCCCAGTCAAGGATCTCCAGCCCCAGCCGGGCGGCCGTGCTGCGCCACTGGGAGGCGATCGCGCTGCGGTGGCAAAAGATCACAAAGCGGTCCAGTCGCTTCTCCTGCTGCAACCGCTGAAAGCTCAGCAGGGCACCCAGGGTTTTTCCGGCTCCGGGTCCGGCGTGGATCAACACGTCGTGGCCGCCGGGCTCGGGGCGTAGCAGCCGGGCCCGTAGCAGCTGGATCAAGCGCGACTGCCAGGCCCGTGGCTCCACCCGGGGCTGGGCTGCGCCAGGAGTTGGCGGGCCCTGAGGCCTGGGACGCAGATCAAACGACGGTGAAGCCATCGCGGCATTCTCATCTGCCCGTGCAGCCTCGAGGGCCCCCCGAGCCGCAGGACTTGCTGCACAGGGGTGAAGCGGGGTCGCGATGGAATAGATGGGCTTTCTGATTGCCTGAGGCAGGGCCTTTAGGTAGGGCCTTCAGCCAGGGCATTCAGGTAGGGGTGTCAGCACATTCGCGCTGAACCCATTGCCGTTGGCGGAATCCTTTCCCCTAATAGAAGTTGGTTTGTACAAGGGAACCGGGCCCATGCTTGAGGGAGAGAGGTCTTGCTGACCGTTTTGATTCCCCGGGAGGGCCGGCCCGGTGAAAACCGGGTGGCGGCGACCCCCGAGTCGGTGAAAACCCTCCGCGCTGCTGGTTTGCAGGTGTGGCTCGAAGCCGGGGCCGGCCAGGCCGCTGGTTACGGCGATGCGGCCTACAACGATGTTGGCGCCCAGGTGCTCCCGGCCGATCAGCTCGATTGGACCAGGGCCGACGTGGTGCTGTCGGTGGCACCGCCGCCTCTGCCGCATGTTGCCCAGCTGAAACCTGGGGCGCTGCTGGTGGGGCTGCTTGAGCCCTATGGCGCCGTCGAATTGATGGCCACGCTCAATGAGCGCCAGCTCTCGGCTGTGGCGATGGAGCTGTTGCCGCGCATCAGCCGGGCCCAGAGCATGGACGTGCTCTCCTCCCAGGCCAACATCGCTGGCTACAAGGCTGTGCTGTTGGCGGCCGCCGAGCTGAATCGCTACGTGCCCATGCTGATGACTGCCGCCGGCACGATTCAGCCCGCCCGGGCCCTGGTGCTCGGCGCCGGGGTGGCGGGCTTGCAGGCCGTGGCGACGGCGCGCCGGCTGGGGGCTGTGGTGTACGTGAGCGATGTGCGCCCGGCCGCCAAAGAGCAGGTGGAATCCTTGGGTGGCCGCTTCATCGATCCCCCCGAGCAGGAGGAGCGTCCGGCCGAGGCCGGGGGCTACGCCAAGGCCGCTTCTGAGGCCTTTTTGGCGGCCCAGCGCGAGCAGCTTGCTGAGCAACTGGCCCTGGCTGACATGGTCATTTGTACGGCCCAGGTGCCTGGAAAACGGGCCCCACGCCTAATCAGCGAAGCCATGCTCGACCGCATGCGGTCGGGATCGGTGGTGGTTGACCTGGCTGTGGCCCAGGGCGGCAATTGCGCGTGCACCGTTGCCGGTCAAACCGTTGAGCGCCAGGGGGTGCGGCTGATTGGAGCCGACGCTCTGCCCAGCAGCGTGGCCAACCACGCCAGCTCCCTCTATGCCCGCAACCTGCTGGCCCTGCTCCAGCACCTGTTGGCCGCTGGGGCCAAGGGTGCAGGCGAGCGGCTCGAGGCTGAATCGCCCCAGGCTTCAGGCCCATCCCTGGGGATCGATCCGGCCGATCCCATCCTCGAGGGCTGCTTGATCACCCATGCCGGCAGCTGCCGCCGGCCCGACCTTCTCGATGCCGTCCCCACCCCCGCACGCCCATGAGTTTTCTGTCTGAAGCCCTCTGGGTGCTGCTGCTCGGCAGCCTGCTCGGGCTCGAATTGATTGGCAAGGTGCCCCCCACCCTGCACACGCCGTTGATGAGCGGTGCCAATGCGATTAGCGGCATCACGGTGGTGGCGTCGCTCACCTTGATTGCCCAGGCCAACGGCAACCGCCCCCTGCTGGTGCTCGGGGCGCTCTCGCTTGGCCTTGCCCTGTTCAACGTGGTTGGCGGCTTTCTGGTCACCGACCGCATGCTCGCGATGTTTCGCACCGGTGCCAACCGGGCCAAAGGAGGTGCCCAATGAGCTTGATGACCCTGCTTTCTTACGCCATCGATTTGGTGGCGGTGCTGTTGCTGGCCCTTGGCATCAAGGGCCTCTCCAAAGTGCGCACAGCGCGTTCGGCCAATGGCCTCGCGGCCCTGGCGATTGGCCTGGCGGTGCTCGGATTGTTGATTCAGACCCAACCCAGCCTCGAAGCCTGGTTGTGGATTGCAATCGGTACGGCGGTGGGCGGCTTGCTGGGGGTGATCACCGCCCAGCGGGTGCCGATGACAGCCATGCCCGAAACCGTGGCCTTGTTTAACGGCTGCGGTGGTTTGGCCTCGTTGCTGGTGGCGGTGGCGGTGGCCCTTTATGGCGGTGCTCAGGCTGAGTCCGGTGTGACCAGCACAGACCTGGTTGAACAGATTTCGATTGTGATCTCGGTCTTCGTGGGCGCGATCACCTTCAGCGGCTCCATCGTGGCGATGGGCAAGCTTCAGGGCTGGATCCCCACCCCGGGTTGGACCCAGAGCCAGGTGCGCCACGGGGTCAACATCACGCTGGCGGTGGCCGCCCTGGTGGGGGCCCTCACCCTGCCCGCCGACACAACTGGATCCTCTCTCTGGGTCTTGGTGGCTGCCTCCAGCCTGCTGGGTATCGGTGTGACCCTGCCGATTGGTGGGGCCGACATGCCCGTGGTGATCTCACTGCTCAACAGCTACTCGGGTGTGGCGGCGGCCGCGGCCGGATTCGTGGTGGGCAGCCAGCTGCTGATTGTGGCCGGCGCCATGGTTGGTGCGGCGGGCCTGATCCTCACCCAGGTGATGTGCACCGCCATGAACCGTTCCCTGGTCAATGTGCTGTTTGGCGGTGCCCTTGGCGGGGCAGCCCCGGTGGGGGGTGGCGGCAGTGAGGCTGGTTACACCCGCATCACCAGCTGCAGCCCAGAAGAATGCGCCATGGCGCTCGAAACCGCCGAGCGGGTGGTGTTTGTGCCCGGCTACGGCCTCGCTGTGGCCCAGGCCCAGCACGCCCTGCGCGAGCTTTCCAAAATGCTTGAGGCCAATGGCACCGAGGTGAGCTACGCCATTCACCCAGTGGCCGGCCGTATGCCGGGCCACATGAATGTGCTGCTGGCTGAGGCCGATGTGCCCTACGAGCAGTTGATTGAAATGGACGCCATCAACCCCGAGTTTCCGCGCACCGATGTGGTGATCGTGCTCGGTGCCAACGACGTCGTCAATCCCGATGCCAAGCGCGATCCTTCTAGCCCCCTCTACGGCATGCCCGTGCTTGAGGTGGATCAGGCTCGCCAAGTGTTTGTGGTGAAGCGCAGCCTCGGGGCTGGCTATGCCGGGATCAGCAATGCGCTGTTTGAGCTGCCCCAGACCGCCATGGTTTTCGGCGATGCCAAGGCCGTGCTCAACGGTCTGCTCTCCGAGCTGCGTGAGCTGGGGGTGGGCAAGGTGAAGGCTGCGGCTTGACTCCCGGATTGAATCCTGGATTGACCCCCGGATTCTTGACTCCAGGATTCGCCACCGCCCAAGGCGCAGCTGTGCCAGCGTTTCAGCAACGCTGGCCCTGGATCGGGGCCGATCTTCAGACCCTGCGCGACACCCTGAGGCCCCTGCGCTTTCCGCCCGATCGCGGTCAACCTGAGCGGATCAGCGTCTCTGGCGGCGAGCTGCTGGCGAAGCTGGATTTGCCGGCCCAAACCCCACGGGCCTTGGTGATTGTGCTGCACGGGTTGGGGGGCTCCTGCCAACGCACCGGGGTGCGGCGGATGGCCCTGGTGCTTCAGGGGGCTGGTTTGGCCGTGCTGAGGCTCAACCTGCGCGGCGCCGGCGCCGGCCGGGCGCTCGCGCCGGGCACCTATGCCGCCGCCTGCAATGCCGATCTCCTGCCGGTGCTCAACCGGGCCCGTGCCCTTGCGGGGGCCCTCACCTCAGGGGGCAAACCTGTGCCGCTCCTGGGGGTGGGGCTCTCGCTTGGGGGCACGATTCTTCTCAATGCCCTGCTGGAGCAACCCAGCGGGCTCGATGGCCTGGCCTGCGTGAGCAGCCCCTTGGATCTGACGGCCTGCAGTGCCCAGATCGAGGCCGAGCGCAATCGCCTGTATCAGCGCTGGCTCCTGCAGCGGCTGGTGCAGCAAACCCTTGCCGATCCCTGGGGGGTGACGACCGAGGAACGGACCGCCCTGCTGGACCTGGGCCAGCCACAGACCAGTGAGCCACAGACCAGTGAGCGAGAGGTCAGTGAGCGACAGATCAAGGGGAGGAGCGGCGGTATCCGTGGCTTCGATGCTGCGATTACGGCACCCCGTTGGTGCTTTGGCTCGGTGGAGGACTATTACCGCAAGGCTTCGCCCCTGCCCCGCCTACTCCAAGGGGCCCCACCCACACCGCTGTTGGTGCTGCAGGCCCTCGACGACCCGTGGGTGCCGGCCGAGGGTGCCCAGGCCCTGGCCCGTGCCCAGGAGCAGAAGCTCGCCCGTGGTTTGGCGCCGATCGCGGTGGTGCTGACCGCCCGGGGCGGTCACAACGGTTTCCATGCGGCAGGGGATCCGCCGCTCAGCTGCTGGAGCGATGCACTGGTGCTGCGCTGGCTTGAGGCCCGGATCAGCTCGCCAAGTTGAACCGTTTGACGATCCAGTCTTCGATCGGCTTGGCTCCGATCACGTGCTCGCGCACGATGCGCTCGACACGCTCGGCTGTGACGCCGCCGTAGGCGATCCCTTCGGGCCAGATCAGCAACACGGGGCCATCGGCGCAGATGCGCAGGCAGTCGGCTTTGTTGCGCAGCACGATGCCCCCGGGCCGGGCTGGGTCTTCAAGGCCCAGCTCGCGCACCAGGCGCTTGAGGGTGTCCCAGCTGGCGGCCCCAAGCTCGGGGTTGGGGCAGCAGAGCGCCTTGCTGGGGGTGGCGCAAAGCAGCAGGTGGTGGCTCACGCCGATGCCGGTCGTGATGGTGGGGGTGCTCATCTCGGCAACCCAGCGGGCACCCTGGCACGCAACCGGGCTGCAGCTTCACCCACCGCCGTGCGGGCCCAAGCGTCGACGGCGAGCACGTCGTCGAGCGAGGGATCGGGCCTTAGATCAACCCGGTGGCGATCACACACCCCGTCGATCAATGTTGGTATGTCGAGGAAGTGGACCTGCTCCTCCAGAAACAGCGCCACGGCCTGCTCGTTGGCGGCGTTCATGACCGCCGGCATGGTGCCACCAGCGCGCCCGGCGGCGTAGGCCAGCTGCATGCAGGGGTAGCGGGCTGGGTCGGGCTTGCGGAAGCTGAGCGAGCCCACCTCGCTCAGATCCAGGCGGCGCCAGGGTGTCTCAAGCCGCTGGGGCCAGCTGAGGCAATAGAGGATCGGCAGCTTCATGTTGGGCCAGCCCAGCTGGGCCAACACCGAAGAATCAGCCAGCTCGACCATCGAGTGGATGATCGATTGCGGGTGAATCACGATTTCGATGTGGTCATAGTCGAGCCCAAACAGGTAATGGGCTTCGATCACTTCGAGCCCCTTGTTCATCAACGAGGCTGAATCCACGGTGATCTTGCGACCCATGCTCCAGTTGGGGTGGCTGGTGGCATCGGCCACTGTGGCCTTGATCAGATCGGCCGGATCCCAATCCCTGAAGGCACCCCCGCTGGCGGTGAGCTGGATGCGGCGGAGCCCCGGGGTGGGGTGGCCGGTGGAGAGCCGGGCAGTGTCGGCCCAGGGCGTGCCCTGCAGGCATTGGAAGATTGCCGAATGCTCCGAATCGGCCGGCAGCAGCCTCGAGCCGCTTTTTTTGAGCTCGGGCAGCACCACTGGTCCGGCAGCGATCAGGGTTTCCTTGTTAGCCAGGGCCAGATCCTTGCCGGCCCGGATTGCCGCCAAGGTGGGCAGTAGGCCGGCGCAGCCCACGATGCCGGTGACCACCAGATCGGCGCTGCTCCAGGCGGCGGCCGCCTCCAAACCCTCAGGCCCCCCCAGCAGCTCGGGCAGGCGGGCTGGTCTTGCGTCGGGCTCGAGGGCCTGAAGGCGATCCCGCAGCTGGGCCACCCGCTCTGCGTTGGCCAGGGCCACGGCTTCTGGGGCATGGCGGCAGATCTGCTCAACCAGCAGATCGAGGTTGTTGCCGGCGGTGAGGGCCACCACCTTGAAGCGGTCTGGGAACTCGTCGACAATCTCGAGGGTCTGGGTGCCGATCGAACCTGTGGAGCCGAGCACGGAGAGGGCTTTCACGGCGGGACTCGCACGTCAGGGCACCAGTGTCCCACCGGCCGCGGCTGATCGGGCCATGCCGGCTGATCAGGCCATGCCGGTGCATCAGGCCATGCCGGTGGATCAGGCCATTGCGGTGGTCCATGTCGATCCCTGGCTGCTGGTGGTGCACAAACCTTCCGGGCTGCTAAGCCAACCGGGCCGGGGTCCAGCCCTGGCTGATTCGCTGCTCACCCGCCTGCAGTGTCACTGGCCCGAACTGCTGCTGGTGCATCGCCTCGACCGCGACACCTCGGGGCTCTTGCTGCTGGCCCGCGATCCCCATACCCATCGCCGGCTCAGCACCGCCTTTGCCGAGCGCCGGGTGCACAAGGCTTATCTGGCCGTGGTGGAGGGGGCCATGGGGGCAACGGCCGGCCGGATCGACGAGCCGCTGGCGCGCTGGGCCACCGCCACCGCAACGGCCCCGCCGCGCTACGGACCCGTGCCCGTTGGCCTTGGCGGCAAGCCTGCCCTGACGCGTTGGCGGCTGCTCGGCGCCCGGGGCCAGCGCAGCCTGTTGCTGTTGGTGCCCCACACCGGCCGTTCGCACCAGCTGCGGGTGCATCTGGCCAGCGTGGGGCATCCGATCGTGGGGGATCCGATCTACGGCCTGGAGGGGGCCTCGGGTCGGTTGATGTTGCACGGGCTGGGGTTGCGTCTGCGCCATCCGCACACCGCTAGGGCCCTGCGCCTGCGTTGCCTACCCCGGGAGCGGGGCTTTGATCAACCAGACTGGGAACCTTGGGGGGATCACCTTGAACGGCATGGGCTGGCTGCAACGTTGGAATTTCATTGAGCGCGCACGCCATGAGCGCAGCCTCTGGGAGGCCTTTGAGAGCGGCGACAACATCGAAGGCCTGGTCGACGAATGCCGCCGGGCTGTGGCCGAGGGTGATCAGGCCCGAGCCTTTGAACTCGAGGTCTGGACCCCCACCCTGCAGCGCATCCGCAAGATCGAGCAGATGATGGCCAATCAAAAAAAGCCGCCCGCTGCTTAATTGGAGTTCAGCTTGATTGGGCTTCATCTTGATTGGGCTTCATCGATCCGCCTGCTCTGCGGGTCAGCGCCGCAGGCATTCTGAGCGCCGCAGGCATTTTTAGCGCCGCAGCCATTCCGTGATGCCGCCGGGTTTGTCGATCAGTTCAATGCCCTGATCGGCCAGCTGCCCTCGGATCCGGTCGGCGGTTGCGAAGTCTTTGGCCCCCTTGGCGGCGCGACGGGCGTCGATCTGGGCCGTGATTTCGGTTTCGCTGGGGCTTCCACCATGGGCAGGGGCCGCCGGGGTGGCCTCAGCCTTGAGCCCTAGGACTCCAGCCAGCTCAATCAGCAGGGTGCCCCGTTGGATCGCTTCGGGGGTTTGGGCATCGGCGGCGGCAGAGCCGTCGCCCCGCTCAAGCCTGTTGGCCAGGGCTCGCAGCGGCTTGGCCAGTTCAAACAGCACGGCCACGGCAGCAGAGCTGTTGAGGTCATCGTCCATGGCGGCCACGAAGCGCTCGCGGGCGTCTTCAGGCTGGCGCGGCAGTGGGGGGGGAAGCTCGTCGGCTTCCTGTGTGATGGTGGCGGCTGCGCCGTTGGCCTGGGCCAGGGCCAGGGCGGCGTTGAGGCCTTTCCAGCCGGTAGCTGCGGCCTCCAGGGCTTCAGCGGTGAAGTCAAGGGGCTTGCGGTAGTGGGCCTGCAACACAAACAGGCGCAGGGTCATCGGGCTCAAACCGCTCTCAAGCAGGGCACGAATGGTGGTGAAATTGCCGAGCGATTTGCTCATCTTTTCGCCGCCCACATTGACCATGCCGTTGTGGAGCCAATAGCGGGCCAGGGGCTTACCGGTCGCCGCTTCTGACTGGGCGATCTCGTTTTCGTGGTGGGGAAAAATCAGCTCGGCGCCGCCGAGGTGAATGTCGATCGTTTCGCCGAGCTCTTCGCGCACCATCGCCGAGCATTCGATGTGCCAGCCAGGCCGGCCTGGGCCCCAGGGTGAGGCAAAACTGGGCTCCCCTGGCTTGCTGCCTTTCCAGAGAGCGAAATCAAACGGATGTTGCTTGCGGGCCTCCTCGGCACTGGCCACGCGGCCCGCGGCGTTGTCGTGTTGTTGGGCTAGATCGCGGCCTGAAAGCTTGCCGTAACCGGCCTGTTTCATCACCGCAAAATAGACGTCGCCATCGGCGCTGTAGGCCGCGCCTTTGGCCTCGAGCTCAGCGATGATGCTGCGAATGCTGTTGAGGCAGCGGGTGGCGCGGGGCATGCGATCGGCCCGCAGGATGCCCAGGGCATCCATATCTGTGAAGAACGCGTCGATGTTGCGTTCGCTCACAGCGTCCATCGACGTCTGCTCCTCGGCGGCGCGTTTGAGGATCTTGTCGTCGATGTCGGTGAAGTTTTGGACGAACGTCACCGCGTAGCCCCGCCAGAGCAGATAGCGGCGCAGCACGTCCCAGACGATGTAGCTGCGAGCATGGCCCAGATGGCAGAGGTCGTAGACCGTGACCCCGCAGCAATAGATGCCCACTCGGCCGGGTTCCAGGGGCTCAAACGGCTCCACGCGCCGCGTCAGAGTGTTGTGGAGCCGCAGGGTCAAGGGTGCCTCAGGGTTGCTGGCCAGCACCGTAGGGGGTGGCGTGCGGTGACGTAACCCAATGGTGATCGGCCAGTGATTCGCAGTTCTGCTGCAGTTGCGCTGGGGCCCACTCTCTGGGCCTCAGACCAGTTTTAGCCTCAATTGTTCAGATGACCAGCGGGTCAGCTGATCAAGAGCGAGCCAACTGCAGACGCATGGTCGACGATCCCTGATCAAAGCAACAGCCCTGATCAGCAATCTTTCGCACCGTCTGGCCCACAGGCAGTCTTTGCCCGAAAGCCAAGCCCCTTCTTCGAGATAGGCAACTCCAGTGCAGGCCCTCACCCAACAGCAGACCTTGCCCATGGGAGCTGAGCCCCCAGGACGTGATGCTCAACGTGTACCTGATTTTGGCTGGTCGGCTGAAACGCCCCACACTCAGGCCTATCTGCTCAAGTCTTTGCGGGATCTGCTCAAGTTGGCTCATCGACCCCGTGGTCGCGTTCTGGATCTTGGCTGTGGCAATGGAGCCCTCTGCCAGCAGCTTGATGGCTGGGGATACACCGTCGTCGGGGTGGATCCCAGTGAGAGCGGCATCGCCCAAGCCACGCAGCGTTGCCCTCATCTTAGTTTTCACAAGGCGGTGGCCAATCCTGCTGAGTTAGCCCTGCTGCAGCTGCCACCGTTTGATCTGGTCATCAGCACGGAGGTGGTGGAACACTGCCCGGCTCCTCGCAACTGGGCCGCTGCAGCGTTTGCCGCCCTGAGTCCAGGGGGGTTGTTGATTTGCTCCACCCCCTACCACGGCTATCTCAAGAACCTTGTTTTGGCCCTCAGCGGACGTTTGGACGCCCACTTCACGGTCCTGTGGGATGGAGGTCATATCAAGTTCTGGAGTCGATCAACCTTGAGTCAGTTGCTCAGTGAAGCGGGGTTTGTCGATCTGCAGTTTCGTGGTGCTGGGCGCCTTCCCTGGCTGTGGAAGTCGATGGTGCTTTCAGGTCGTAAGCCCTGACCTCGACTATTTCGCCTCCATCCAGTTTGGGCCGACGCCGGTGTCGACCAGCAGCGGCACGCTCAGGGTCACGGCCTGCTCCATGGTCTGTTTGACCAGGGCCCGCACCTCCTCCATGGCACCTGGGGCAGCCTCGAGCACCAGTTCATCGTGCACCTGGAGCAGCAACCTGGCGGGCAGTGCGGAGCGCTCCAGGGCCTGCTGCAGTTGCACCATGGCCAACTTGATGATGTCGGCACTGGAGCCCTGGATCGGCGCGTTGGCGGCGGCGCGCAGCTGCTGGGCCTCCATGCCGGCCCGGCGGGCCACCTCCAGGTCGATCTCCAGGGGATCTTTGCCCAGCAGGCGGCCCAGGCCATTGGGGTCGAAGCCAAAGGGCCGCCGCCGGCCCAGGATGGTTTCCACGTAGCCGCGGCTCAGGGCGAGCCGCTCCTGCAGCTCCAGAAAGGCGAAGACCTTGGGGTAGCGCTGCTTGTAGCGGATGAGGAAGTCTTTGGCTTCGGCTGCACTCACGCCGGTTTCCCGGGCAAAGCGCTGGGCCCCCATGCCGTAAATCACGCCGAAATTGATCGTTTTACCCAGGCGGCGTTCATCGGCAGTCACGCTGTCTTTGTCAAGCAGCAACCGGGCGGTGAGGGCGTGCACGTCGTCGCCCTGCTGGTAGGCATCAATCAGGACCGCTTCGCCCGAGAGGTGGGTGAGGATGCGCAGCTCGATCTGGGAATAATCGGCACTCAGCAGTTGCCAGCCCTCCTGGGGCAGAAACGCCTTGCGAATCCGGCGCGAAAACTCGGTGCGCACGGGAATGTTCTGCAGGTTTGGGTTGCTGCTGGACAGGCGCCCGGTGGCGGTGACCGCCTGGTTGAAATCGGTGTGCACTCGGCCGGTTTCAGCTTCCACCAGCAGTGGCAGGGCATCCACATAGGTGCTCTTGAGCTTGCTGAGGACGCGGTGCTCCAGCACCAGGGGCACCACCGGATGGTCGGCTTCGAGTTTTTCGAGCACGGCCGCGTCGGTGCTCCAACCGGTTTTGGTTTTGCGGGATTTTTTGCGGTCGAGCCCCAGGGTGTCAAAGAGCAGTTCGCCCAGCTGTTTGGGGGAGGCGAGGTTGAAGTCAACCCCCGCGGCGGCCCTGGCATCGGTCTCCAGCTGGCTCAAGGTGGCGGCCAGTTCGCCGGAGAGCTCCTTGAGGTAGCCGACGTCGATGCGGATGCCGGTGGCTTCCATCAGGGCCAGCACCGGCTCCAGGGGCAGTTCCACCTGATCGAGCAAGCGCGGCAGGGCTTCGCCCATGCCTTCGAGCTGGCCCCGCAGCAGGCGAGCCAGGCGCCAGGTGAGGTGCACGTCCATGCCGCAGTACTGGGCCGCCGCTTCGATCGGCACCACCGCAAACGTGGCCCCCTTGGGGACTAGCTCGGTGAAGCTGGTGGGGCTGAAGCCGAAGTTGCGCTGGGCCAGCACGTCGAGCCCATGCTTGTCATTGGCATCGCGGAGGTAATCGGCCAGCAGGGTGTCCATCACCACGCCGCCCAGGGGCAGTCCGTGACGCAGCAGGATCAGCCGGTCGTACTTGGCGTTTTGCAGTGCCTTCGGGTGCACGCTGCTGGCCAGCCAGGGGGCCAGGGCGCTGAGCACCTGATCAAGGGCCAGCTGCTCGGGGGCGGCCGGTGTCTCACTGAGCAAATCCGCTGCTGGGGCTGGGAGGTGACCGATCGGGATGTAGGCCAGCTCGCCCGGCCCCTCACCCCAGGCCAGGCCGATGCCCACCAGTTCAGCTCTGAAGGGGTTGAGGCTGGTGGTCTCGGTGTCGAGGGCCACGGCGGTGCTGGAGATCGCCATCAGCCGATCCAGGAGCTCGCTGAGGGCGATCGGGGTGGTGATCAGCTGGGGATTGAGAGCCGGTGTCGGTGCCGGTGCGGGCGGGTTGGCTTGGGCCGCAGGACCGGGGGCCCGCTGGGGGGCTGGGCTGGCCGCGGCGCTTGCTGGGATCGCTGCTGCGCTGGGCTCCGGCGGCGTGGCCGAGAACAGCCGCGCGAAGGTGCCCACCTGTTTCACCAGGCTGTAGAGCTCCAGCTCCTCAAGGCTTTGGCCAAGGGCTTCAGGCCGCACCTGCCCGAGGGCCAGCCGCGGTTCCTCGGGCAGGGGCACATCCAGCTTGATCTCGGCCAGCATGCGCGAGTGGAAGGCGTTGTCGCGGCCGTCTTCGAGCTTGCTGCGCAGGGTGGGCTTGAGACCGGCCAGCTGGGCATAGACCGTGTCGAGGGTGCCGTGGGCCTGCAGGAGGCCAATGGCAGTCTTGGGGCCCACCCCTCGCACGCCGGGGATGTTGTCGGAGCTATCGCCGGTGAGGGCCTTCAGGTCGACGACCTCCTCAGGTGGCACGCCGAGCTTGGCGATTACCCCCTCGCGACGGATCTCCAGGGGGCCGCTGTTTTTGGCGTAGGGGCCGCCGCCCATGTAGAGAACGGCGATGTCGCGGTTGTCGTCGACCAGCTGGAACAGGTCGCGGTCGCCTGAGAGGATTCGCACCCGCCAGCCCTCCCCCGCGGCCCGGTTGGCCAGGGTTCCCAGCACGTCGTCGGCTTCGAAGCCCGGCGCCATGGCCAGGGGGATGTCGAGGCTTTCGCGCAGGATCTGCTGCAGGTTGGCCAGATCCGCAAAAAAGTGTTCAGGCGCCACGTCGCGGTGGGCCTTGTAGGTGGCGTCGGCGTCATGGCGAAAGGTGGGTTCGGCGGTGTCAAAGGCCACCACCAGACCCTGGGGCTGGAGCCCTTTGCAGTTGTCGAGCAGGGCCTTGAGAAAGCCGTAGGTGACGCTGGTGGGTACCCCGGCCTTGGTGCTCAGACCGCCATCGCCCCCTTTGCTGAAGGCATAAAAACTTCGGAAGGCCAGCGAGTGGCCATCAATCAGCAGCAGCAGGGGCTTGTTGGAGTTGCTGTCGGCAGGATTGGAGCTTTGCGCCACGCTGGTGCTCTGCGGCGCCGCCACGGTGAAGGATTCGAATTGTCCCAGCCTCGCAGATGTGATGCCGATTGCGCTGGTTGCCGAGTGAGCGGGTTGCCGAGTGAGCTGTTGGCGTCCGAGCAGGGGTGCGAGGCACTGGCGCAGACCGAGCTCCCTGGGGCATCCTGTGGGCAGGCAGGTCCGTTTCGGTTGCCGCGCTAAACCGCCATGGGCCGCACTCCCCGCCGCTACGCCATCCACCTGCACATGAGTGGCGGCCAAACTGAAACGGTGCATTTCGCCACCCTGGAGGCCTTTCAGCAGTGGTACGGGGGGGTGCTCACCGCATCGGCCTCTGACACCTTTGTGAATGTGCCGATTAGTGACCTCGATGGCGAATACCTGGTGGTTCGCCCCAGTGGCGTGATCGGCATCCGCGTGGAACCTAAGTTCAGCGCCACCGATGAATGACCCTGTGAATGACCCTGCCACTTCAAGGCCTTGGCAGTTCAAGGCCTTGCCACTGCATGATTCTGTGAATGCATGACGTTGCCATCGCCGCATGACGACTGAGCGGCTCGGTCTGCTCTGGGGTATCACGGTTTTTGCCGGTGCCGTGGCCCAAACCTTGGCCTGGTTCACAGGGCTGCCAGGGGTGGTGTTGCTGCTCAGTGTCGGCCTGTTGGTGGGCCGCTCGGGCCTGCATCTGGTTGAACCGCTGGATCTGGGCGTGGGCCTGGAGACCGTGGTGGGTCTGCTGGTGAGCCTGGTGCTCTTCGATGGCGGCATCAACCTGCGACTGCCCGGAGACACCCTCAAGCTCACCGTGGTGCGCATCGTGGTGGTGCGGCTGGTGCTGGCCCTGACCGGGGGCCTATTGGCGGCCCATTGGCTGGCGGGGCTGAGCTGGCCGCTGGCGTCGGTGTTCAGCGCCATCGTGCTGGCCACGGGGCCCACGGTGGTGACGCCGCTGGTTCAGCAGATCCGGCTGAAGCCGACTCTGGGTGATGTGTTGGAGGGGGAGGGGCTGCTGCTCGAGCCGGTTGGTGCCGTGCTGGCCCTGATGCTGCTGGAGCTGGTGCTGGGCAATCTCCATGGCTGGCGTGAGCTGGCACTCGGCCTTCTCGAGCGCTTGGCTGGCGGGGTTGCGCTGGGGGCGTTCTGTGGCTGGCTGCTGGCCCAGGGGCTGCGCCGTATCCCGGCCAGCTCGGGCGGGGCCCTGCGTTTGCAGCTCACCTTGGGGGTGCTGTTTTTGATGTTTTCAGGCTGTGAGCAAGTGCTGCCTGAATCGGGCCTGCCGGCCGCCGTGGCCGCGGGGGTGGTGGTGGGCCGCCAGCCCAACATCGACGCTGCCGAACTCGATGCGGTGATCCGCCAGCTGGCCCAGCTGGCGATCACGATGCTGTTTCCCCTCCTCGCCGCCGACGTGAGTTGGAGCGAACTCAGCCCGCTGGGCTGGGGAGGCATTGCCTGCGTGCTCACGATGATGCTTCTCCAGCGTCCCTTGGCCATTGGCTTGGCCACTTGGGGGTTGGACCTGGCCCCGGCTGAGAAGCTGCTGCTGGCCTGGGTGGCGCCCCGTGGCATCGTCACCGCTGCGGTGGCGAGTCTGTTTGCCCTGCGGCTTGAGGAGGCCGGTGTGCTGGGTGCAGGCCGGCTGCAGGGATTGGTGTTTCTGACGATCCTGATGACCGTTGGGCTGCAGGGCCTCTCTGCAGCGCCGCTGGCCCGTCGCCTTGGGCTCGTGGATGAGGCACCAGCCACCCTTGAGCCGGTTGGCGCAGGCACCACGGGGCCGGATTAGATCGCCCGCTTCAGCCGGGGCAGGTCGTCGCCCAGTTGGTGAAGCAACAGCCAGGTGGTCATGAGGTCAGGGCCTTGCAGGCTGCCGAGCAGGGCCGCGCGCAGGCTCTTCATGATGACTCCCTTCTTGATGCCGGCAGTGGTGCAGGCTTCAGCCAGCAACTGCTGAGCCTGATCGGTTGTCAACCCGCTGCTACCTGCAGGAGCTCCCGAAAGGGCCATCTCCAGGGCCGCAGTCAACGCCGCCAGAGCCGGCCTGGCGCCTTCCACCGCCAGCTGGGCCTGGGCCGCTTCAGTGAGCTCAGGGGTCTCGAAAAAGGGCTGAGCCTGGTCCACTCCGTCGGCCAGCAGGGTAAGGGAGGGGCCCAGCAGGGCGGCCAGCTCTCGCTGCCACAGGGGATCCGCCGAAGGGTTCCCCGGTGTGGTCCCCCAGCCCCGCTCGGCCCAGAGCGGCGCCAGTTGATCCCGCAGGCTTTCAGCATCCAGCCCATGCAGCACCTGGCCGTTGAGCCAGTTGAGCTTGTCCCAGTCGAAGCGGGCACCGGCGCGGTTGACCCGATCAAAATCAAACACCGCAGCGGCTTGCTCGAGGGAAAACCGCTCCCCCATGCCCTCGGGTGGAGACCAGCCCAGCAGGGTCATGTAATTGGCCAGGGCTTCGGGCCTGTAACCCAAATTGCGGAAGTCACTCACGGAGGTGACCCCATCGCGCTTGGAGAGTTTCTTGCCCTCTTGATTGAGGATCAAGGGAGTGTGGGCAAACACGGGCTGCTTCAGCCCCAGGGCTTCGTAGAGCAGCAGTTGCTTGGCGGTGTTGGCGATGTGGTCTTCGCCGCGAATCACATGGCTGATCGCCATGGCGGCATCGTCAACGACCACCACCAGGTTGTAGAGCGGATCACCGATTTGATCGGCCGGTGCACGCCGGGCGATCACCATATCGCCGCCTAGATCGCCGCCGCTCCAACGCATCTCACCGCGCACCAGATCGTGCCAGCTGATCGTGGCGTGGTCGTCGATCTTGAAGCGCACCACCGCCTCGCGACCTTCGGCGATGAAGGCCTGCTGCTGCTCGGGACTCAGGTTGCGGTGGCGGTTGTCGTAGCGGGGGGCCTGCTTGGCGGCCGCCTGGGCTTCGCGCATGGCCGTGAGCTCGGCTTCGCTGGCATAACAGCGGTAGGCGTGGCCACTGGCCAACAACTGGGCAATCGCAGCGCGGTGGAATTCGATCCGCTCGCTCTGGATCACGGGGTCCTCGTCCCAGAGAAGCCCTAGCCACTGCAGGCCTTCGAGGATGTTGGCGGTGTACTCAGGATTGCTGCGCTCTTTGTCGGTGTCTTCGATGCGAAGCAAGAACCGGCCGCCATGGCGACGCGCAAACAGCCAATTGAACACAGCTGTACGTGCTGTGCCGATGTGGAGTGTGCCGGTGGGGCTTGGGGCCAAACGCACCCGCACTGAAGAATCCGTTGCAGCCGTCATGGAGTGCGGATTCAGATGATTTGAACGGGACTGACGGGGCTCGAACCCGCAACTTCCGCCGTGACAGGGCGGTGCTCTAACCGATTGAACTACAGTCCCAAAAGACCCAGAAACCAAAAGGTGGCTGGATAGCGGCAGCTGTACGAGCTCGAAGGCTCACGCAACGCCTTGAACAGTATCTGTGATCACCGGTGCTTCCGTCAACCTGGGCTTGGGAAGCATCGGTCAACACTGTGATCAGCACAGGCCGGCTTCAAGGCCGAAAACCTGCGGGCTCGATCAGGCGAACCTGATTGCCCCGGGCGGTAAATTCCCGCCCCTGATCGCTTTGCACCACGACACGTCCACCGGATTTCACACGGATCACCCGGGCACGTACCCAGCCAAGGGCTGCGGATTCGAGCACCTTAACGACATCACCGGGTTGTAGATCCAACTCCATGCTCGGAACCACGAAACTGCAGATGGGGACATCGAACGCGCCGTGGAGGACTTGAACCCCCGGCATCAGGTTTTGGAGACCTGCGTTCTACCAACTGAACTAACGGCGCAAGGCCGATGCCCCCTGACCATCACCTTCCGTGGGGGGGACCCCACGGCCATTGAATCAGCGGTCGAAGCGCTGCTTCACCCGAGTGGCTTTACCCACCCGGTCGCGCAGATAAAAGAGCTTCGCCCGACGCACTTTACCGCGGCGCTCCACCTTGACGGAGGCAACCTGGGGACTGTGAAGCATGAAAACCCTTTCCACACCGATGCCCTGGAAAATCCGGCGCACGGTGATCGTTTCATTGAGGCCGCCGTGGCGCTTGGCGATCACGACACCTTCGTAGGGCTGAACCCGCTCCTTGTTGCCCTCACGGATCCTGACACCCACCTTGACGGTGTCGCCCACATAGATCTCGGGGAGGTCACTTTTGAGCTGTTCGGCCTCGAAGGAGCGAATCAGTTCATAGGCACTCAACTTGCCCGTGGTGGCTTTGCTACCGGCCGCGGCAGGTTTGTTGGGCCCAGAGGTCTCTGAGGCCTCGGAGATCTCGGTCAAGGGCTCCTCGGTCTCGGGGGCGGGCTGGGCTTCGATTTGGTTGTCCACAGTTGAAGTGTCGCTTTTGGATGTCGCCTGAATTGAATGTGGCTTTTCGGTATGGCGTTGTTGAGATGTCGCCCTGGATGGCAGCGAATCGGATCTTCGCAGACCCGGCTGTCATCCCTGCCGCCACGTGCCCGGCCAAGGTTCCAGTGTACCGGTTTAGGGGGGATCAGTCTCCGGGGATGGTGGGTTGGCCGCCAGGACGGCGGCGGCGCAGGCGATCCAGGGCCATTGCTGCCCCACTGGCCAGCATCCACATCAGGCCCAGCCCGTTGAGCAAGACATACAGCGTTTCGCCTTGGGGGCCCAGCCAGCGCTGCAACCACTCCCCCTCATGCAGCACCATCAGGACGTGGGCCTGATCTCGGCCCAGCCCACCCCAATCGCGCACCAGGCGGTAGCCCATCCCACTGATCACCGTGAGGCTGAGGGGCAGCAGCACAAAGGGGGCGAGGTTGGCGTGGGCGCGTCGCAAGCGTTGGATCAAGACCCTCCCCCACGGGGATGGGGCTGAATTGGCCTGGGGCATGGCAGGGAGTTGCGGTGGCCGGCGCTTCAGGTGCAGCGTTGGCTAGCTTGCAGCGAGGACTGGAATTTCGGAAAGGGTGGGATGAATCTCTTTGCTGATCTACTCGCTAGTAGCAAGCCCAAATCGGCCGTGCTGGAAACAGGCCCCCGCATTCAGAAATCGAGACGCGGAGTCGAGATTAAAAGCGCCCGTGAGATTCAGACCATGCGCCAGGCCAGCCGGATTGTGGCCACCGTGTTGCGCGAGATGCTTGAGCTTGCGGCTCCCGGCATGACCACGGGTGATCTTGATCGCCATGCCGAAAGCCGCATTCGTGCCATGGGAGCCACGCCCAGCTTCAAGGGGTATCACGGTTTCCCAGCCAGCATCTGCGCTTCGATTAATAATGAAGTGGTGCATGGCATACCCAGCAGCAAGCGGGTGATTCAGGCTGGTGACCTGCTCAAGGTTGATACCGGTGCTTATTTTGATGGGTACCACGGCGACAGTTGCGTCACAATCTGCGTCGGCGAACAATCGGGTGAAGACGCCCAGCGCATCGCTCGGGTTGCCCAGGAATCGCTCATGCGGGGTCTGGCCCAGATCAAGGCGGGAAACACCCTCCTTGATATCGCTGCTGCCGTTCAGGACCACGTTGAGGCCCACGGCTTTGCGATCGTTGAGGACTACACGGGCCACGGTGTGGGCCGCAACCTCCACGAAGAGCCCTCGGTGTTCAACTACCGAACCCGGGATCTCCCCAACATGACCCTGCGGCCGGGCATGACCCTGGCGGTGGAGCCCATTCTCAATGCAGGCAGCAAAGCCTGTCGCACCCTCAAGGACCGCTGGACCGTGGTCACCGTTGATGGAAGCCTGTCGGCCCAGTGGGAGCACACCATCGCGGTCACCAGTGACGGCTGCGAAATCCTCACGGATCGGGATTTTTAAGCGATTCGGACTTGAGGACTGCGCAATTCACACGCCTACTGGGGTTCAGAGCGGCTGCAGGCTTTGAAGTAAAGCCAGCGCCCCAGGGTGGTCAGAGGCATGAGGGCATAGGTCAGGGGATTGGGTGTAACGATGATCAGGCCGAGATTGAACCTGGCCTGCATCAGAATCTGGCCGGCCACAAAATCGGCATCCATCACGCCGATCGGATTGAGGGCAGAGCGAAAGGGTCCGAGCACAAGCCGACGAATTCGTAGGGAGGGACTGAGGTCCAAGGCCCGAAGGCTGATTAACTGACCAAGCAACCGTTTGCTGATTTCGTAGAGCGGGCTGAGGGCTGGTTGAATTTCGGCTTCAGAGGTGTTGAGCCACACTTCGGCGCGCCGGCCCCGGGCCTGAGTGGCAAACAACTCCAGCATTCGCCAGCTGCTCAGCGCATTGACCTCCAGGCTCAGCTGGGTGTTGGCGGCGCTGCGGCCCTGATGCACGTTGACCCCGTGGTTGAGCACCAGCACATCGACTTCCTTGAGCTGGGCAATCAGGGCCTGCTCCTCGCCCACCTGCCAGACCATGTGCTGATGGGGGATGGGCATTCCGGCCCGGTCAAGGAGCTCGAGCGGGGTTTCACGGCTGGTGATCGCGATCAGCCGGGCGCCCTGTTGGTGCCACCGGCGCAATAGGGCTTGACCCAGGGCACCGCTGGCACCGGTGATCGCCACGGTGATCACGTCGCTGCTGGGGGACCCGCTGAAGGGGGTAGTGGCTGTGTTGGTGATGGTCTTCGCGGGGGGGTCTGGCGGTGAGGCGGCGGGCAGGCCGGGCTCGGTGGTGCGCATGCAGCTGGCGCGAATGGGGGCGTCTGCGTCAGCATGATTGAACCCAGGGATGCCCATGCGCCCCGCCATGGCTGTCCATCCATTCGCTGTCTCCAGTGCAACGGCCTTCCCTGCCGGGGTTCCCCCCTCGGCGACGACCCTGGTGCCCCTGTTTGCCCCCTACTGCGGCGGCGTTGGCGGCAGCGTTGGTGGTGGCGGATCGAATCTTGAGGCTGCCCTCACCCTGCTGCAACAGGGGTACTTGATCGGCTTGAGAAGCCTTAAGGGTGGCCAGGCCCACCGCTATGAGCTGCGCTGGAGCGGGGCCCTGGCTCCCTTGGACCCCACCACCTGCGTGCTCAGCTTTCCCCAACGACCAGCGGTGAGCTATCGCTTTCAACTGCCGGCCCACCGTCTTGTGATGTGGCTGCAGCAGTGCCAGGGGGAGGCCCTCCCCGAGGCTTTCTGGCGCTGGTTGATCCTGGGCATCGAGCAACCCGCCTAAATTGGTGTCCACATGCCGGTTACGGGAGGTTCCCTGATGGCTCAGCCCCTCCCCAAAACCCTGCTGATCGGCTCCTGTGAGCCGTTCAGTGGCAAATCTGCTGTGGTCCTCGGGCTGATGCGCCAGCTGGTCTCGATGGGGCTGTCGCTGCGGTATGGCAAACCCCTGGCCACCAGCCTCGACGATCTTGTGGACCCGCACACAGGCCGTGATGACACCCAAACTTGCGACGACGACACCAAAACTTGCGTCGATGATGATGTCCAATTCATTGGCTCCATCCTCAAACTTGGCGACGAGCAGCTGCTGCCCTCATTGCAGGCTCTCAATGTCGATTCGGCCCTGGCGCGCTTGCTGACAGGGGAGCTTGAGCAGCAGGCCCGCTTGGCGCTGGAGGCGGTGATCAGCCAGCTGCAGGCCAGCTCCGCTGCTGATCTGGTGCTGCTGGAGGCGGCAGGCAGCCTGCAGGAGGGGATGCTCTACGGCCTGAGCCTGGTGCAGTTGGCCCTGGGGCTGCAGGCCCCGGTGCTGCTGGTGCACCCCTGGAGCGATGCCCGCAGCGTCGAGCCCCTGCTTGAGGCCAGGCAGCAGTTTGGAGATCTCTTGGCCGGGGTTGTGCTCAATGGGGTGCCTCCGGATGAGGTCAACAGCCTGCGGGCGGAGCTGGTGCCGGCCCTGGAGCGGGTCGGGATCCATGTCTATGGAGTGCTGCCCCGCAGCCCCCTGTTGCGCAGTGTGACCGTTGAGGAGCTGGTCGGCAGGCTCAATGCCCGGGTGCTCTGCTGTCAGGAACGGCAGGATCTGCTCGTGGAGACCCTCTCGATTGGTGCCATGAATGTGAATTCGGCGATGGAGTTTTTTCGCCGCCGCCGCAACATGGCTGTGGTGACGGGTGCCGACCGCACCGATATTCAGTTGGCGGCCCTGGAGGCTTCGACCCAGTGCTTGATTCTCACGGGCGTGGGCGAACCCCTGCCCCAGTTGATCAATCGGGCTGAAGAGCTGGATGTGCCCCTACTCAAGGTGGAGCACGACACCCTCACCACGGTCGAAGTGATTGAACGGGCCTTTGGGCACGTGCGCCTGCACGAATCGGTCAAGGCCACCTATGCGATCCGTTTGGTTGAGGAGCATTGCCGATTCCAACCCCTTTTGGAGCGCCTGAAGTTGGCGGTTCCGGTCTGAGAGCGCAAAACCCTTGCGCCGTTGCTAGTTTCAGGGGGCTGGCTGCGTGGTTTTGGTGACCCCGTCCCTTGATTTTCCATCGTTGGATCGGGTTGACACCCTGGCCCAGGAGCTGGCCATGCTCCAGGATCGCGGCAAACGCCGGATTGCGATTCTGGGCAGTCGCCATGTGCCGGTGGTGTCCATCCATTTGGTCGAGCTGGTGGCCCGCTCCCTGGCCCAGGAAGGTCACAACTTGATCACCTCAGGTGCCCAGGGGGTCAATGCGGCGGTGATCCGCAGTGTTTTGGAGATCGATGCGGCCCGGCTGACCGTGCTGTTGCCGCAGAGCTTGGATCGCCAGCCGCGCGAATCCCGCGACCAACTCGAGCAGGTGTTCCACCTGGTCGAGAAGCCCGAGAACGATGAATTGCCGTTGCCAATGGCCAGCAGCCTCTGCAACCAAGAGATCATCACCCGCTGTGACCAGTTGATCTGTTATGCCTTCCATGACAGCGAGACCCTGCTGGCTAGTTGCCGGGTTGCTGAAGACATGGGCAAAGTGGTCAGCCTGATGTTTTTTGACTGAACGCCGTTGCGTGTGCCCTTGCATGGTGTGCTGACACCTTTGTTTGGGCTTTGGGCTTTGTTTGATCCGTTGCCCTGGGTGATCAGCTGGCCAGCACGGCCTTGAGTCCTTCGAGATAAAGGATGCCACTGCAGAGCATGCCGCCAGCCCAGCACAGGCCACGTACCGGTGGAATGTTTCCCACGTAGACGCCCACGTAGACAAGGCGCAGGGCTGGGTGAATCCAGGCGGCGGCAAGGGCGAGGGGACTGTTCACCCCGGCCACAAGGCAGAGCAGGGTGGCCGGGGCGTGCAGCGTGAAAGCCTCCCAGCAGTTCTGGTGGCACCACGACGCCCGTTTGCCCCAGGCCGGCAAGCGATCAAACATCGCCCTGGGGGCGGCCAGGTCGGCGATTTGGAAATTGGCCTGGCTGCGGGCGGCCCCGAGCGGCACGATCGAGAGGATCACAACGGCTCCCGCCAAACAGAGACTCCAGGCGAAGGCAGGGGCCATGGAACCAGCGCATGTGACGACGACCCTAGGCGTGCAGCCTGCATGGGGGCGGTCTTTTCTACGCTGCCCAGGCGACCCCGAGCTCCCATGGCCGATACCTTTTCATTCGACGTCGTGAGCGACTTTGACCGCCAGGAGTTGGTCAATGCGGTCGATCAGGTGAGGCGCGAGCTGGTGCAGCGCTACGACCTCAAGGATTCGGCCACCGAGATCGAGATCGAGGAGGTTGCCCTGGTGATCACCACCGCCAGTGAGATGACCCTGCAGGCCGTTGAGGATGTGTTGCGCCAGAAGGCGACCAAGCGCAACCTGTCGCTGAAGATCTTTGATTTTCAGCCCCCTGAGCCGGTGGGGGGCAACCGCCTCAAGCAGGTGGTCAAGCTGCGCAAGGGCCTCAGTCAGGAGCTGGCCAAAAAGCTCAGCAAGACCGTGCGTGACCAGATCAAGAAGGTCTCCGTGGCGATCCAGGGGGAGAGTCTGCGGGTGACCGGCAAGAACAAGGACGATCTTCAGCAGGTGATTGCCCTGCTCAAGGCCGAAGACCTCGAAGTGCCGCTGCAATTTGAAAACTACCGCTGAGCTTGGCCTGTGAGCTTGGCCTGGTCGTTTTGGATTGATCGGGGCGGCACCTTCACCGACGTGGTGGGCCGCTCCCCAAGCGGTGCCTTGGTGGCGCGCAAGGTTCTCTCGGAGCAGCCAGGGCTGCCGGGAGATCCGGCTGTTCAGGCCATCGCCCGGATTCTGCAATGCCCCCCGGGTCAGCCCTTGCCCTGCGGCCTTGTGGATGAGGTGCGGCTGGGCACCACGGTGGCCACCAATGCGCTGCTGGAGGGGCAGGGCAGCCCCGTGCTGCTGCTGATCAACCGGGGGCTCGCTGATCTGCTCGTCATTGGTGACCAGCACCGCCCGGATTTGTTTGCGCTTGAGATCCAGCGACCCTTCCCCCTGGCGCTGCGGGTGCTCGAGGTGGCCGGCCGCCTGGCGGCCGATGGCCAAGAGCTCGAACCGCTGCAGCTTGATGCCGAGCTGGCCGGCTCGATTCGCCAAGCCATGGCCGATGGGTACCAGAGCTGCGCCGTGGCCCTGTTGCACAGCTACCGCTGGGGCCGCCATGAACAGCAGCTGGCCGCGTGGCTGGAGCCCTTTGGCTTTGATGCGGTGGTGCAATCGCACCAGCTCTGCCCCAGGCCGCGCCTGTTGGCCCGCGCTCAAACGGCGGTGGTGGAGGCCGCTGTGGCTCCGGTGCTGCAGCCCTACCTGCAGCAGGTGGCCAAGGCCCTGGGGCCTGGCACGAGCCTGGCCGTGATGCGCTCCAGCGGAGCCCTGGAGAGCCCCGATGGCCTCCATGCCAAAGACACGATCCTCTCGGGGCCGGCCGGAGGCATGGTGGGAGCCCTCGCGGCGGCCAGTTGGCTGGGCTGCCCTGTGCTCGGCTTCGACATGGGTGGGACCTCCACCGATGTCTTTTATGCCGATCCCGCTGCAGCGGTGATCGAGCGCAGCCCCGAGACCGAGATTGCCGGCATCACCCTGTTGGCCCCACGCCTGCCAATCCACACCGTGGCCGCCGGTGGGGGCTCGATCCTCCACAGCGATGGCCAGCGCCTCGGCGTGGGACCCCAATCGGCTGGCGCCCAGCCGGGGCCCGCCTGCTACGGCCGTGGCGGGCCGGCCACGATCACCGATGCCCAGCTGGTGCTGGGGCGCTTGCCGGCCAGCGCCCTGCCGGCCGTGTTTGGCGCTGATGGCCGTCAAGGGGCTGATCGGTTTGCGGCCTGCCAGGCCATGGCCGCCTTGGGTCAAACCCTGGGGGAATCCCTGGCTGGACCCCCCACGGTGGAAGCGCTGGCTACAGGTGCTTTGGCGATTGCCGTGGAGCGGATGGCCGAGGCAGTGCGCCGCATCTCCATCCAGCACGGCCACGACATTCGCGAGGCCGTGCTGGTTTGCTACGGCGGGGCGGGGGGGCAGCTTGGCTGCCGCCTGGCCGAAACTCTTGGTGTGTCGCGGCTGCTGCTGCATCCCCTGGCAGGGGTGCTCTCGGCCTACGGGCTCGGCCAGGCCCCCCGGGCGGTGCTGGTGGAGGAGACCGTGCGCCAGCCCCTCGAGCAGCTGCCTGAGGGCTACCTCGAGCAACGGCTTGAGGCATTGTGCTTGAGGGCCGGGGCACCGGCGGCTGCGCCCGGGCGGGTGCAATTGGAGTTGCGCAGCAGCGGGCGTGAGCAGGGGTTGCTGCTCGCCTACACCCCTGGGATGGACTTGCAGCAGGCCTACAGCCAGGCCCATCAGCAACGTTTTGGCTTCATCCCAGCCAGCCTCGATCTGGTGCTGGAGCGCCTGGAGCTGGAGCTGAGCCTGGCTGGAGCAGTCAGCTCGGCGTCAAGGCCTCAAGATCCAGCCCAACCGGGCCGAGCGGGGGGTGGCGCCCATGCGGCTCCCCCCATGCCACCGCCCGCCGAGATGGTTGCGGTATGGAGCGATCAACCTTCGCCTGGCTGGAGCCGTTGGCCCCGCTGGTGCTGCAGCGAGCTGCCGGCCGGTGTGGTGCTGCAAGGCCCGGCCCTGCTGGTGGATGCGACCACCACCACCGTGGTGGAGCCTGGCTGGCAGGTGGAGGTGCGTCCCGACCGCTGCCTGCTGCTGCAGCGGCAGCCTCCCCTTCAGCCGGGTGCACGGCCGCCCACGGTCGAGAACTCGGGCGAGATCCCAGTCGAGATCCCAGTTGAGAGCCCTGCTCGGGGGCGCAGCGATGTTGTCGATCCGGTCATGTTGGAGCTCTACAACCACCGTTTCACCGCCATTGCTGAGCAGATGGGGGTGCGGCTGCAGCAGAGCGCCCGCTCGGTGAACATTCGCGAGCGGCTCGATTTTTCATGCGCTGTGTTTGATGGCCGTGGCCGGCTGGTAGCCAATGCTCCCCATATCCCCGTGCACCTTGGCTCGATGGGCGAGAGCGTGACGGCCCTGCTCGCGGCGGTGCAGCGGGGCGACCGCGAGCCCCTCCAACGGGGCGATGTGCTGCTCTCCAACAACCCTTACAACGGCGGCACCCATCTGCCCGATATCACTGCGATCACACCGGTCTTTGCCACGGCTGGGCTTGAGCCCAACTTCTATGTGGCCTGCCGGGGGCACCACGGCGATGTGGGCGGGCTCACGCCGGGCTCGATGCCGCCATGGAGCCGCACGATCGCCGACGAAGGCTTGCTGCTCGACAACGTCGTGTTTCTGCAGGCCGGCGAGCTCGATCGATCGGCCTGGAGGCAACGCTTTGCTGATGGCTCCCATCCGGTGCGCAACCCCGAGCAGCTGCTGGCCGATCTCCAGGCCCAGGTGGCTGCCAACCGGCTCGGGGCCCAGGAGCTTGAACGTCTGGTGGCGCGCCACGGCCTTTTGCCCGTTCAGGCCTACATGGGTCACGGCCTGGCCCACGGTGCCCAGGCCGTGCGCCGGGCCCTGGGACGCCTGCAGGGGGGGCGCCACACGGTGAGCCTCGACAACGGCTCGGTGATCGCGGTGGCGGTGACCGTCGATGCCGTCGCCGGCACCGCTCTGGTCGATTTCACCGGCACGTCTCCCCAGTGCCCCTCCAACATGAACGCCCCGCTGGCGGTCACCAAGGCCGTGGTGCTCTACGTCTTCCGCACCCTGATCGACGAGCCGCTTCCCCTCAACGCCGGCTGCTTTGAGCCCCTCACCCTGGTGGTGCCCAAGGGGTCGATCTTGAATCCAGATCCTCCGGCGGCTGTGGTAGCGGGCAATGTGGAGGTCTCCCAGGCGGCGGCCAATGCCCTGCTGGCGGCCCTGGGGGTGATGGCGGCGTCCCAGGGCACCATGAACAACCTCAGCTTTGGCAATGGCCGCTGCCAGTACTACGAAACGATCTGTGGTGGTGCCGGTGCCGGCATCACGCCGGCCGGGAAAGGTTTTGCGGGGGCCTCAGCGGTCCAGACCCACATGACCAACTCCCGCATCACCGATCCGGAGATTCTGGAAGCGCGCTTTCCGGTGCGGCTTGAACGCTTTGCGCTCAGGCCCGGCAGCGGCGGGGCGGGCCGTTGGCGCGGCGGCGATGGGGTGGTGCGTCAGCTGCGCTTTCTTGAGCCAATGACCGTGGCGGTGCTGTCGGGCTCGCGCCTGGTGGCCCCGTTTGGGCTGCAGGGTGGGGAGCCGGGCCAGTGCGGCCGCAACCAATGGCTGCGGGCCCAGGGCCCTGCCGGGGCTGAAACCGTGGAGCTGCCTGGCTGCGTGGAGCTGCAGCTGGCGGCCGGTGACGCCCTGCGTCTTGAGACCCCGGGGGGCGGGGGCTTCGGCCATGCTGACCCGGCCAACGCGCAACGCCGATGAGGGAGCGGAGGCCATGGGCGGTGGCGCTTGCGGCTTGCCTGGCGCTGGATGGGGCAGTTCCGCTGGCCTGGCGCGCCGATGTGCTGCAAGAGCAGCCCCAGCTCTATCAGCCGGTGCGCTCCAGTGGCGGCATCGTGGCCAGCCAAGACGGGCTGGCCTCGGCGGTGGGGGCCCAGGTGCTGCGCCAGGGAGGCAATGCGGTGGATGCGGCGGTGGCCACCTCCTTTGCCCTGGCGGTGACCCATCCGCAGGCGGGCAATCTTGGCGGTGGTGGCTTCCTGGTGCTGTGGTTGCCAGGGCCTTCCCGGGCGGGCCGACCCGGTTGCGGCGCCGAAGCCGCCGCCGCCGAACAGCGCCTGGGCCGGGGTGTGGCCGTGGCGGTCAATTTCAGGGAGAGCGCCCCACGGCGCGCCAGCTCGGGCCTTTTCCTCGATGCTCGCGGTGGGGTCGATCGGGAGTTGGCCACCCGCAGCCTGCGCAGCACGGCCGTGCCGGGCACAGTGGCAGGCCTGGGGCTGGTGCAGCGCTGCTACGGGCGCCTGTCGCTGGCCCAGGTGTTGGCCCCGGCCATCGCCCTTGCCGACCAGGGCTTGGTGGTGGGCCCTGATCTGGCGGCATCGTTGGCCCTGGCGCGGCCGCTTCTGGATCGGGACCCCACGTCCCGCAGCCTGTTTTTGGGTGGTACGGGCCGCCCACCGGCGGCCGGCAGCCGCTGGCGCCAGCCCCAGCTGGCCCGCACCCTGCGGGGGATTGCCGCAGCCGGTGAAGCGGGCTTCTATCAGGGACCCGTGGCCGACCAGCTGGTGCGACTGATGCGCCAGGGCTCAGGCCTGATCGAGCACCGTGATTTGAGCAGCTACAGGGCACGGCTGGTGAAGCCGTTGCTCGGCCAGCTGCGGGGCGGCCATGCCGTGCTCACCATGCCGCCCCCCGGTGGCGGTGTGACCCTGCTGCAGCTGCTCCACATTCTCGAGCCCATGCAACTGGAGCGGCTGGGCCTCAATGGGGCCGCTACGATCCACCGCATGGCCGAGGCCATGAACCTGGCCTATCGCGACCGCAACCACTGGCTTGCCGATCCCGATCAGATCACGGTGCCCACCGCCACCTTGATCAGCCAGGCCCATGCCGCCGAGCAGAGGGCCCGGCTGCAGCTCGATCGGCACCGTCCCGCTGCCGAATTGGCCTCCCAACCCCTGCTGCTGCCCGACAACCCCAACACCACCCACCTCTCGGTGGTCGATCGGCAGGGGGGGCTGGTGGCCACCACCACCACCCTCAATTTCGCCTACGGCAATGGGATCAGTGTGCCTGGGGCAGGTTTTCTGCTCAACAACCAGATGGATGATTTCACCGCCAAGCCCGGCAGCCCCAACGCCTACGGCCTGGTGCAGGGCGAGGCCAATGCCATTGCTCCGGGTCGGCGGCCGCTGAGCTCGATGACCCCCACCCTGGTGATGCGCCCCAGCGGAGAGCCCTGGCTGGCCACCGGCAGCCCGGGCGGCAGCCGCATCATCACCACGGTGTTGCAGGTGATCCTCAACCGCCTGGTGCATGGGCTCAACCTGGCCACGGCCGTGGCCACGCCCCGTATCCACAGCCAGCTGTGGCCCGACCAGGTCAGCCTGGAGCCCGGCATCAGCCCCGATACCCAGCAGCTGCTTGGGTCCATGGGGCATCGCCTCGTGGCGGTGCCCGCCATGGGCTCGGCCAATTCAGTCGAATGGCTCGGCGATGCCCAGGGATCCCTGGGTGTGGCCGATCCCCGCAAGGGCGGCGCGGCGGCGGTGGCTGAATCCCCGCCCTAGCCGTTGCTGGCCGGGGCTGGAGCGCTGATCAGGTTGATTGCCGAGAAGGCCAAGCCAATGCCAAACAGCGTGCCGATCGCCCAGACGCTGTCAGAGGGCCATTCGGCAATCAACATGCCGCCGAGGATGGCCGTCACGATGCCATCGATCAACACCAGACCGCGGGCTGGCCCGGCGCCTGTGGCCGCGGCGGCCAGTTCCATCACGCCTTCAAAGGCCAGTAGAAACCCCACAAACAGCGTGAGGCTCACCTCGCTGTCCACCGGGAACGCCAGCACCCAGATTCCACCGCCCAGGTAGAGCAGGCCCGAGAGCAGGCGGAAGATCTTGCCCTTGAGCTCGGCCTCGCCGGTGAGGCGCAGGACCTGGGAGATCCCTGCCACCACGGCAACAGCCCCAACGGCAATTGTGAGCAGGGTGGCGGAGACGAATGGCACCACGACGCAAAGGCCCGCCGCCGCAAATAGCAGCGCCGCAGTCACCCAGCGCAGGGTGGGGGAGGCGGGAACAGACATCCAGACCAATGGCAAACTGGAGCTAACCCTAAGGGCTTGCATCAGAGCTCCAGGGTTGGGGTTGGGTCAGAGGATGGCCACATCTATGTGCCAAAGCATCACAACTGTCATCACAGCCATGCCCTGCTCAGCATGGTGGTGCAATCGCCTTCAGCACTGTGCTGTCCCATGTTCGAGCTGCTGCCGCCGCTCAACGACCACAACCTGCCCTGGATGGATACGCTCCATCCGATTGTGGTCCATTTCGTGATCGCCATGGGGCTGATCATGTTTGTCTTTGACCTGGTGGGCGTTGTGTTTCGCAAGCCTCAATTGTTTGAGGTCAGCTTCTGGAATCTGCTGTTTGCCACGGCGGCCATCTTTGTGGCGATCATCTTTGGCCAGGTGGAAGCAGGCCTCGCAAATCCCTACGGGGCCTCCAGCGATATCCTCAATATCCACAGCACCATCGGTTGGTCGTTGGCCGGGATCCTGTCGCTGCTGTCGGGCTGGCGTTATGTGATCCGCAGTCGGGATCCTCAGCAAATCCCCCTGGCCTTTCTCGGGGCGGGCGGTGTGCTGAGCGCCCTAATTGTGGTGCAGGTGATGCTGGGCAATCAGTTGATTTGGGTTTACGGCCTGCATACGGTGCCCGTGGTTCAGGCTGCTCGTGCTGGGTTGGTCTGACGCCATGCACACCGCTCTCTATGTGAACCCTGAGCCCCCGATCGAGCAAATCGCCGCGGGCCTCGGCGCCAATGGCCTGCCCTACAGCGTGCCGATCCACCCCAACCTGGTGCATCTCACCATTGGCCTGTTTGTGATTGCGATCGCCTTCGACATTGCCGGGGCGCTCTATCCGCTTGAGAAGCGGGTGTTTCGTTTCCTCGCCCTGCCGATCACCCGGGCGGGCTTCCACGATGTGGGCTGGTACAACCTCCTGGCCTGTTCCATCGTCACCTTTTTTACCGTGGGTGCCGGCTTCTATGAGATGTTGCTGGCCGAGCCCATGCCCGGGGTAACCAGCAGCATCGGCCTGCAGAGCATGGAGACGATGCTCATCCACGGTGTGGGCGGGGTGGTGATCCTGCTCGTGATCGTGGCGATGACCGTATGGCGTGGGTTTCAGCGCTTTCGCTGGCGGCGCGACATGGGTCGCCAGGTGCAATGGCTCTACCTGCTCGTCGGCCTGGGGTTGTTTCTGGTGATTGGCTTGCATGGCACCCTCGGGGCCGAGCTGGCCGGTGAATTCGGCGTGCACATCACCGCCGACCAATTGCTCGCCGCTGGCGCTGATCTCAAGGAGGCCCTGCCATGACTCCCACACCTCCGACACGCTTGAAATTCAACCCACTGGCGCTGGCCGGTCTGGCTGGCTTGGTCTTGGTGCTGGTGGCGGCCAGCTGGTGGATCGGTCAGGTCGCCGGTAGCTGGCTGCCGGTGCAGGCCTCAACCGCGGCGCCGCTGGTGGATGGTCTGTTCAGTTTTGAAGCGGCTGTTGGCACCTTTGTGTTTGGCGGGGTGGTGTCGGTGATGGCCTGGGTGCTGCTGATGCACCGCGCTGATAAGTACGACGAGACCGACGCCTACCCCATCGAGGGCAACACCAAGCTCGAAATTATTTGGACCGCCATTCCCTTTGTGCTGGTGATGGCCATCGCCGTCTATGCGATGCGGGTGAATACGGAGCTCGGCGTGCTTGGGCCGATGGAGCACATCCATCTGCGCAATGCTCAGGAGGATGTGGGCGGCTACCCCGGTGATCGGCTACCGGCCGAGCAGGTCGAGGTGATTTCGAGGCAGTGGTCGTGGGAGTTTCGCTATCCCGGCGCTGAGGTCTCCTCGACAGAACTTCATCTGGAGGTCAATCAGCCTGTCACCTTCCGGCTGGTCTCCGAAGACGTGCTGCACGGCTTTTACATCCCGGCGTTTCGGCTGAAGCAAGACGTCATCCCTGGTCGGGCCATTGATTTCAATCTCACGCCCACCCGGGAAGGCCGCTACCGGCTGCGGGATTCCCAGTTCAGTGGAACCTGGTTTGCCGCCAATCAGGCCGATGTGGTGGTGGAAAGTGCCGAGACCCACCGCGCCTGGCTCAAGGATGCTGCGCAGGCCCCGCTCCAGAGCGGCATCAGTGATGCCTCCCGTGAATACCTCGAGCGTCAGAAGCGCACCAATCCCGGCTGGGCCACCGTGCCCCCCGCCCCACCACCCCAGGTGAACGTGCCCGGATCGAACACCCTCCCCCACGACGCCTGAGCTGATGACCCTTACCACCTTCCCCTCCAGCGAGCCAAAACCCTCCTGGACCCGCTACTTCGGCTTCAACACCGATGCCAAGGTGATTGGCATCCAATACATCGTGTTGGCCTTTTTCTTCTTTCTGGTTGGCGGCTTGCTCGCCATGATCATTCGCGGTGAATTGATCACTCCCGAGGCTGATCTGGTCGATCGCACGGTCTACAACGGCATCTACACGATGCACGGAACCATCATGTTGTTCCTGTTCATCTTCCCGGTGCTCAATGGGCTCAACAACCTCCTGATCCCCACCATGATCGGGGCTCCCGACATGGCGTTTCCGCGTCTCAATGCGGTTGCCTTCTGGCTGGTGCCCATCTTCGGGGTGCTGCTGATGTCCAGTTTCTTTGTGCCAGGCGGCCCGGCCTATTCGGGTTGGTGGTCCTACCCGCCGGTGAGCATTCAGAACCCCCTGGGCAACCTTGTGAGTGGCCAGGGGCTTTGGCTGACCGCCGTGGCCCTCTCCGGCGTGTCGTCGATCATGGGAGCGGTCAATTTCGTGACCACGATCCTGCGCATGCGGGCTCCGGGTATGGGCTTTTTCCGCATGCCGGTGTTCTGCTGGACCGCCTTGGCGGCCCAGAGCCTGCAGCTGATTGGCTTGCCATCGCTGACCGGTGGGGCCGTGATGTTGCTGATGGATTTGGTGGTGGGCACCTCCTTCTACAACCCAGAAGGAGGGGGAGATCCGGTGCTGTATCAGCACTTCTTCTGGTTTTATTCCCACCCGGCGGTCTATGTGATCATCCTGCCGGTCTTCGGTGTTTTCTCAGAGCTATTCCCGGTCTATTCCCGTAAGCCTTTATTTGGTTACGTGTATGTGGCATTGGCCTCCTTCATTATCGTGGGGTTGGGTCTGGTTGTTTGGGTGCACCACATGTTCCCCAGTGGGGTGTCCCAGTGGATGCGCAACCTCTTCATGTTCACAACCATGTTGATTGCTGTGCCAACTGGCGTGAAGGTTTTCGCCTGGCTGGGAACACTCTGGCGGGGCAAAATCCAACTCACCACCCCAATGCTGTTTTGCTTGGGCGGCCTGTTCAATTTTGTTTTTTCAGGCATCACTGGCGTGATGCTTGCCACAGTTCCGATCGATATCCATGTCTCCAATACCTACTTCGTGGTGGGTCATTTCCACTATGTGATTTACGGTGCGGCAGTGATGGGAATCTTTGCGGCGATCTACCACTGGTTCCCTAAGTTCACTGGTCGTATGCCCTACGAGGGCTTGGGTAAGGTGCATTTCCTGCTCACCTTCATTGGCGCCAACCTCAACTTCTTGCCCATGCATCCCCTGGGCTTGATGGGAATGCCCCGGCGGGTTTCCAGCTATGACCCTGAATTTGCGTTCTGGAATGTGATCGCCAGCCTGGGTGCCTTTCTGCTCGGGGTTTCAATCATCCCCTTCCTTCTGAACATGATCAGCTCGTGGGTGAGGGGACCCAAGGCTCCTCACAATCCCTGGAAGGCCATTGGTCTTGAATGGTTGTTGCCCTCTCCGCCTGCGGAAGACAACTTCGGCGAGCATGTGCCCGTGGTGATCTCACGGCCCTACGGCTATGGAACCGGCAAGCCCCTGGTGGAGAACCAGGCCGAAATTGAGGCTGAACTCACCCTTGCTGAGGCAACCTGATGACATCCACCTATCCCACACCCGCGGCTGAGAAGCCTGCCCATGCAGAGGGGCATGAGAAACACAATCTCACTGGTTTCATCATCTTCCTCTGTTCGGAAAGTGTCATTTTTCTGGCCTTCTTTAGTGGCTACGCCCTACTGAAAACCAGTGCCCTCAACTGGCTTCCGCCCGGTGTCACCGGCCTGGAATGGCACATGCCCCTGATCAACTCCGTGGTGCTGGTGTCGAGTTCTGGCACCATTTGGCTGGCTGAACGGGCCAAAACCAAAGGCAGCATCTGGGGATTCAGAGCCTTCTGGTTCATGAGCATGGCCCTCGGTGCCTATTTCCTCTACGGCCAGGCTGTCGAATGGGGTGGTCTTGAATTTGGCTTCACCTCGGGCACGTTTGGGGGCACCTTTTATCTGTTGACCGGTTTTCATGGCCTGCATGTGGCCACGGGCGTCGGCCTGATGACCTTGATGTTGATTAAGTCATTCATACCCGGCAATTACGACGGTGGTGAACAGGGAGTGCAGGCCACGTCCTTGTTCTGGCACTTCGTGGATGTGATCTGGATCATCCTCTATGTGCTCATTTACGTCTGGCAACGTTCCTGAGGTGTTCTGATGATCATTGATGACTCCCACTACGACGTGATCATCATCGGCAGCGGTGCTGCCGGTGGAACCATGGCCGGCCAGCTGGCCGGCAAGGGGCATTCGGTGCTGCTCTTGGAGCGAGGGGGGGTGATGCCCCTCGTGGACCAAAACGTCGCCGATGTGGATCTGTTTCGCAAGGATCGCTACCACCCCAACGAGCAGTGGTTTGGAACCGATGGCGACCCCTTCTCGCCCCAGACCATCTATGCGTTCGGGGGCAACACCAAAATCTGGGGCGGCGTGCTCGAACGCATGCGAGAGTCCGAATTCGCTGGTCTAGTGCTGCAGGAACGCCGGGCTCCTGCTTGGGGTCTGAGCTATCAAGATCTCGAACCGTGGTACGAGCAGGCCGAGGCGCTCTACCGCGTGCATGGTCGACGTGGCGTCGATCCCACAGAACCGAGTCGTCGTTCCGATTTTTCCCACCCCCCCCGTGAGGTGGAGCCGTTCTTGAGGGAGCTGCGCCTGGGCCTCGAGCGCCACGGGGGTCATCCCTATGACCTGCCCCAGAGTTGGTCTGAGTCGCCGATTGATCCCACCGGAGATGCTGAACTGTTTGGCGTGGACCTAGCTAGGGCCAGCGCCACGGTGACGCTGCGGGGCGGCGTCCAGGTGTTGCGTTTGCATGTCAATCCAGCCGGCACCGAGGTCAAGGGGGTGGAAGCCTCGATTGATGGACAAGTGTGGTTGTTCAGTGGTGATCAGGTGGTGTTGGCGGCTGGAGCTGTCAACACGCCGGCGATTCTCTTGCGTTCAGCCACGGATCGCCATCCCCGGGGTCTGGCCAATGGTTCGGATCAGCTGGGCCGTAACTTGATGATGTTGCAGCTCACCTCCATCCTGCAATTGGCTACGGCAGCCAATAGCGGGAAATATGGCCATAGCTATGGGATTAATGACTTTCTTTTGGGTGACAAGAATGTCTCCTTCCCGCTCGGCACCATTCAAAACGGTGGTGGAGTCTTGCAGGATGCCCTGTTTGCTGAATCCCCGCCAGTGCTCTCGCTGGTGAGCAAACTCCTGCCCAATTTTGGCCTTGAGCAGCTGGCTTCTCGCTCGATCAGTTGGTGGGCCATGAGCCCGGTGCTGCCCGACTCGCACAACCGCGTCAGCTTGCGTGGCGATCGCATTCAGGTCCACTACAACCCGAACAACCGTGAGGCCCACGATCGTTTGGTGTACCGCTGGATTGACACCCTCAAGGAGGTGGAGGCCGATCCCGTGGTTCAGGTTGTGAAGCAAGCTCCCACCCATCCTCGGGGTGAAGCCCCCCTGTCGGTGATGGCCTATGCCTGTGGCACCTGTCGCATGGGCGACAACCCCGCCACCTCCGTCGTTGACCTCTTTGGCCGCAGCCATGAGCTCAGCAATCTCACCATTGCGGATGCGAGTGTGATGCCGGCTTGTCCGGCGATGGGGTTTGGCCTCACGGTGATCGCCAATGCCCTGCGCATTGGTGATCAGCTTGCCAAACGGCTCTGAGTCAACATTGTGATCGATGAGCGACCAGTTGTGATGAGCGATTCTTCTGATCTGGCCAGCATCAGTCCCTCGGAAGCCCGTCGGTTGGCCGAGCGTGATCGGGGCCTCCAGCCTTGGGCGCTCTGGGGCAGCTATCTGCCTGAGCGCCAATGGGGCACGGTGAGGGAAGACTATTCCTCTGATGGCAATGCTTGGAATTCTTTCCCCCATGACCATGCTCGATCCCGCACGTACCGCTGGGGAGAGGATGGGCTGCTTGGTATCTGTGACCAACAGTGTCGTCTTTGTTTTTCTGTGGCCCTGTGGAATGGCGTAGATCCCATTCTCAAGGAACGGCCCTTTGGACTTGGAAATTCCGAGGGGAACCACGGCGAAGATGTCAAGGATTACTTTTATCATCTAGCCAACACACCAACCCATAGCTTCATGCGCGGGTTGTACAAATACCCTCAGGGTCAATTCCCTTATCAGCATTTGGTTGAGGAGAATGGACGGCGGGGTCGCGATCAGTCAGAGTACGAACTTGTTGATACGGGCATTTTTGCTGAAAATCGCTATTTCGACGTCGTTATTGAGTACGCCAAGGCTTCTCCAACCGACATTCTGATCCGAATCAAGGCCACCAACCGGGGCCCCGATCCCGCTCCTCTGACCCTGCTTCCCACCCTTTGGATGCGCAACACCTGGTCGTGGGGCTATCCCGACGAGGTGTGCCAGCCCATGCGGCTCCAAGGTGATCGGTTGATCACTGGAGCAATTCCTGGGCTGGGCGGCTACGCCATGGACTGTGACCAGGCTGGCTCCTGGTTGTTCACTGACAATGAAACCAACCAGCAGCGATTGTTTGGCCAGCCCAACCCAACTCCCTTCCAAAAGGATGGCTTTCATCGTTATTTAATCGATGGTGAGGCTGGCGCCGTCAATCCCGCCCAAGTGGGCACCAAGGCTGCCCGGGTCCTGACACGCACCCTTGCTGCCGGTGAGGAATGGTGTGTGAATCTCCGCCTCAGTGGTGCTCAGCAACTTCTGGCCACACCCCAGCTCACTGCTAACAAGCTTGCTGCAAACAAGCTCGCTGCAAACAACCAGCTCACTGCACACCAGCTCACTTCCCAGGCCCTCCCTGCCCAGCCTCTTGCTGCTGAGCATCTTCCTGCTGATCACCTTCCTGCCATTCAGTTTGGTGCGCCATTTGATCACCTGTTTGAGCAGCGGGAATCGGAATGGCATGCGTTCATGGAGCATCGAGTTCCAGGATTGAGCACCGAAGACCGGTTGATCCACAATTCGGCTGTGTCGGGCTTGCTGTGGTGCAAAAAATATTACGGCTGGAGTGTTTTGCGCTGGCTAGAGGGGGATCCTACCCAGCCGCAGCCGCCCCAAGAGCGCTGGCTCTCCGAGACGGCCAGCTGGAAACGACTGCATGCCCACGACATCATCTCGATGCCGGATTCCTGGGAGTATCCATATTTTTGCCAGTGGGATTTGATGTTCCACGCGGTGGCTTTTGCTCCGTTTGACCCCCAGACAGCCAAGGAGCAATGCATGATGCTGCGCTCACCCCATTACACCTCCCCAAACGCTCAAACAGCAGCCTATGAATGGGCTCTATCGGATCCCAATCCCCCGATCGGCGCCTGGGCAGCCATGCGTATCTATCAGATCGAGCGCAAGCACTTTGATCGCGCAGATCACGGGTTTCTACGCTCGGCCCTACGCAAGCTTTTGCTTGAATATGGCTGGTGGGCCAACCGCAACGACCGCTCCGGCGACAATGTTTTCGAAGGAGGCTTTTTAGGACTCGACAATATCGCTGTCTTTGATCGCCGTTTTCCGCTTGCCGACGGCAGTCGAATTGAGCAGTGTGACGGCACGGCCTGGATGGCTTCGCTCAGTCTCAACTTGCTCACGATTGCGGTGGAACTCAGTCAGGTTGAGCCCGAGTACGAAGATCTCTGCGAACGTTTTGTCTTTGACTTTGTGCAACTGGCGATCACGCTCAATGCTTCCTCCAACCGCGGCTATCTCAACTGGGATGAAGAGGATGGTTTCTATTACGACGTGATCAAGAGGCCCGACGGAAGTAGTGACTACCTTCGCACCCGTTCCCTCTCTGGCTTGGTTCCGCTGCTGGCTGTGGCCAGCTTTGACGTGGATACGGTGACACGGTTGCCGGTGCTGGATGTGCTCAAGAGCATGGCCTGGTTTGTGCATGAACGCACGACCCCCACCTGGCTTGCTGCCAATTTGGGTCAGTGGCGCAATGACCGGATGCTGTTTACCTTGGTGCCAGAAGAACGGCTCAGGCGCATCTGTGAGCGCCTCTTTGATGAGGATGAATTCCTCGCTCCCTACGGCATTCGCGGCTTATCCAAGGTCTACGAAAATAATCCCTATCAGTTTACGGAGGGTGCCCAGACCCAGACGCTTGCCTACAGCCCAGCTGACAGCCCGGTTGGAATGTTTGGGGGTAATTCCAATTGGCGTGGCCCGATCTGGATGCCGATCAATTTCCTGTTGATTGAATCGCTGCAGAAATTTGCCCACTATTACGGCGATAGCTTCAAGGTGGAATTTCCTACCCGTTCTGGTCATTGGATCACCCTCTGGGAGGCGTCGCTTGAGCTTGAACGTCGTCTGGTTGGTCTTTTTAGGCGCAATGCTGGTGCCGAGCGTCCTTTCAATGGGGATGTGGAGTTGTTCCAGAATGACCCCCATTGGCGAGATTTGATTCAGTTCAACGAATACTTCCATGGTGACAACGGCCGAGGTGTGGGCGCTTCCCACCAGACCGGTTGGAGTGCCATGGTGGCCAAAATGATCAATCAACTCAGTCGCTATCCCAAGGGATAGGGCCGTCCAAGCGCGCAGTTCAGCTTCTCGCGCCACCCACCCACCAGTTTTCGTTCATCAGGATCACCTGCTTGTTCCTTTATGTTTTCCACCACCACGTCCCATCCTTTCGCTGAGCTACCCGGTCCCCCCTGGTCGCTCTCTCCTGTGCCCAATGCTGCCCAGCTTGAGGTGAGCCATGGGGACCACTTTGACCTGGTGATCATCGGCAGTGGTGCCGGCGGCGGCACTTTGGCGCGTCAGTTGGCACCCACCGGGCTGAAGGTGCTGGTGCTCGAACGTGGTGACTGGCTACCCCAGGAGCCTGAAAACTGGGATGCCGAGGAGGTTTTTCAAAAGGGCCGCTATATCTCCCGCGATACTTGGTACGACAAAAATGGCAAGCCTTTTCAACCTGGCAGTCATTACTTTGTGGGCGGTGCCACGAAGATGTACGGAGCCCACCATTTTAGGCTGCGTCAGCAGGATTTCGAACAGCTAGCCCACTTTGATGGTATTTCGCCGGCTTGGCCCGTGCGGTATAGCGATTTTGAGCCCTTTTACCAGAGGGCCGAGGAGATGTACCACGTGCATGGCCTGCGGGGAGAAGACCCCACGGAGCCTCCCTGCAGTGCTCCTTACCCCCATGCGCCGATCTCCCACGAGCCCCGCATTCAGAAGCTTGCCGACGATCTGCGCTCAGCGGGTTTGCATCCGTTTCATGCCCCAAGTGGTGTGATGCTCGATGAGCTCAACATGGCGTTTAGCCGCTGTCGCCGCTGCAACAGTTGCGATGGATTTCCTTGTCTTGTGCACGCCAAGAGCGATGCCGATGTGATGGGAATGCGGCCGGCGCTGGCTGCCTCCAATGTGTCGTTGCTCACCCGCTCCCATGTGAAGCGCCTGGAGACCGATGCCAGTGGCCGTCAGGTCAAGGCTGTGCATCTTGAGCGCGATGGCGTGCCGATGACCGTGCATGGTGATCTGGTGGTGGTGAGCTGTGGTGCCGCCAACAGTGCCCGTCTGCTGTTGATGTCGGCGAGTGATCAGCACCCACGAGGGCTGGCCAACAGCTCCGATCAGGTGGGTCGCAACTACATGTTCCACAACAGCAAGGCGGCGGTTGCCCTCTCCCACGAGCCCAACACCACAGTTTTTCAGAAAACCATTTCGATCAACGACTGGTACTTCGGGGACGCCGATTTCGACTTTCCGATGGGGAACATCCAGATGACCGGTAAAACCCGTGGCGCGATCATGAAGGGATATGCGCCTTTGGAGACCTTCTTGATGCCCGGCTGGTCGATGGACAAGATCGCCGAGCATGCCATTGACTTCTGGGTCTCCACCGAGGACCTTCCCGATCCTGACAACCGGGTCACGATCACGAAGGATGGCGCCATCAATCTCAGCTACACCCCCAACAATCAAACTGCAGCGACGCGCCTGTGGAACCGCCTGCAGGGGGTGCTCGATCGTCTCTACCTCAAGGACCATCTGGTTGAGCGTCAGATCTACATCAAAAACACGATGGGGGTTGCGGCTGTTGGCCACCAGGCCGGCACCTGCCGCTTTGGCAGTGATCCCGCCAGCTCGGTTCTTGATGTTCATTGCAAGGCCCATGACCTTGACAATCTCTATGTGGTTGACACCAGTTTTATGCCCAGCATTGGCGCAGTGAATCCGTCACTCACGGCGATTGCCAATGCCATTCGGGTGGGTGATCACCTCAGAGAGCGTCTGGGCCGTTGATGGACGGCGGCATGGTTTTATCACCTGCTGCGTGGCTCCTGCGTCAGGCCCGGGATTCGGAGGGTCAGGTGTTGTTGGCGCTTGGCTCAATTGGGGTGTTGACCATCAGCTGGGTGCTGTTTTGGCCCGTGCCCACCGAGGTGGTGGGTCGTGGTGTGTTCATCGAACCCAACCGCGCCCGGGTGATTGATTCGCGCGCCGAGGGACAGATCAGTGCGATCCCTGTGCAGGTGGGCCAGGCGGTGCGTAGGGGCCAGACCCTGATCACCCTCTATTTGCCCACGCTCGACCAGCAGCTCCGTCGCGAAGAGCGCGATTTGCGTGAGCTGAGACTGATCAATGCCGATTTGAATCGGCGCGATGCTGGCAGGCTTCGCTCGGCCCTCAGAGTGCGTGAGACGGCCCTCGCCAAGCTCGGTTCCGAGCGCCGCCGTCTGGTGAGTTTGCGTCGCCTCTACGACCAGAAGTCGGCTGATTTTCTGCTGTTAGCCCGCCAAGAGGTGGTGGCCCCCCTGGCTGAGCCCGTGGTGTCGACGCAGGATCGAGCCACCCAGCTGGCCGTGGCGATTGACAACGTTTTGATCCGCGAGAAGGAGGCCATGGATGTCTTCGAGACGGTGAAACTCGAGATCGACACCGAGCAGCAGCGCCGCCGGTATCGGATTGACGAGCTCAACCGCAGCCTCAAGGTGACCCGGGCGCGCCTGGCCTACGACGGCACCCTGCTGGCCGATCGCGATGGCACGGTGCTCGACCTGCAGGTGGTGCGGGGCCAAACGGTGAAGCCCGGCCAGCGCCTTGGCACCCTCGGCGGCCAGCCCGGCGACGGGCTCAAGGCCATCGCCTATTTCGATCCGGCCAATGCCCGGCGCCTCCGCACGGGCCTCGCCGTGGAGGTGGTGCCCGATTGGAATGAGCGGGCTCGCTTTGGTGGAGTCAAGGGCCGGGTGCGACACGTGAGCCTGCTTCCCGCCACCCGCGAAGACGTGGACACCACCATGGGCAATCCCCAGCTGGCCGAAGCCCTGGTGAGGGAGGGACCCGTGATGCGGACCGAGATCAGCCTCGAGGCCGGTGCTCCCAGTTTTGACGGCTACCGCTGGACGCTGTCCAGGGGAAGTGCCGTGTTTCCGATTCGCGAAGGCCTCACCCTCCAGGCTCACAGCTACGTGGAATGGCGTGCACCGATCAGTTATCTGTTGCCGGTGCTGCGCGATCTCACCGGGAGCTATCGACGGCTGGGTCAGCAGGGACAGGATCGCCCCGCCCTACGACAACCAACGGCGGTGCCATGAGGTTGAACGATCTGCCGGGCCTGATTCAACCTCCTCTGCGGCGTGAGTTCCCCTGGCTTGTTCTTCAGGTCTGTTTGCTGGTGGTGCTCCTGCATGCCAACGCCCCGGAGGTCTGGTTCTGGTTTGCTGCCCTGCTGGTGCTGCTGCTCTGGCGCAGCTTGACCTGGCGAGCCAGGCGCCAGCAGGCCCTCAATCAGGGCACCAGTGAAAGCGGCAGCGAGAGGGGCAGTGAGACTGGCGCTTCGGGTTGACTTGGTACGGGCAGCAATTCGCGGAGGAGTTGCGCATAGCTCACATTGGCGAGGGTGATGGAGGCCGCCACTCCCTCGAGGGCCCCGGTGAGCTGGCGGACCGTGCTGCTTAGATCGGTGTAATCCGCTAGGCCCAATTGGTAGCGAGCCCGCACATCGCGAAACGCTTCTCGGGCTGCTGCGTAGGAGGCCCTTGAGGCCACGATTTGGCCAAGGGCCGAGCTGTGTTCAAAAAAAGCGGTCTCCATGGTTTGGCGTACATGGTTGCGCTCGCGCGCAAGGGTCTGCTCGGTGCGGGCAGCGGCGGCTCGATTGGCCTCCACAGCACCTCCTGTGACACCGGCATCAAAGAGTTTCCAGCGCAACTCAAGGCCGGCGGCCCAGTCGCTGCTGGTGCTGCCGAGCTGCGGAATGTTGGAGCTGGCGCAACAGCCCTGCAGATCAATCACCGGTTTGGTGGAGACGGCTTCCCCATAGCCAGCTTGGGCAAACATCCGCAGGGATGGCAACAGTTCTGCAGCCCTTCGGTTGGCCTGCTGCACCAGGGCCTCCCGGGTCGCCTGCAGGCTGAGCAGCCGCGGGTTGTTGCGGAAGCCTTGGATCAGGGTCTGCTGCAGGGTGAGGGGCCATGGGGGTTGGAGTTCCACCGCTTCGCTGGCCTGCAGGGTGGTGCCGTAGGGCACGTTGACCAGGTTGCTGAGTTGGCGTTGCTGGCTGAGCTCCAGGGCATCGGCCTGCTCCAGGCGGTATCGGCTGAGCTGCAGATCCGCCTCGGCGCGGAGCAGATCGAGCCGTGGCACGAGGCCGGAGCGCTTGAGGGCGGCCACCTCGTCGCGAACCACCGTGTCGGAATCCAGCACCACCTGGCGCACCCGACGCAGCTGCTGGGCGAGTTGCAGGTTGTAGTACACCAGGCTCACATCGAGCTGGAGTTGGCGCAGGCGGTTGGCATAGCGCTGACCGGCGGCGTTGAGCTCTTGCTTGGCCTCGGCAAGGCCGGCATTGCGGCCGATATTGATCAGCTCCCAGCCCATCTCCAGGCCGGCGGCGCCGAGGCCCAGGTTGGTCTGGATGCGGTTGCGTCCTCCCGGTTGCACCAAGAAGGGCGAGTTGGCTGGATAGATGCCGATGTTGTCGGTCCAGACGGCGTTGGTGTTGAGCTGTTGGCTGAATCCACCCCGAAGCCGTACCGACAACTCGGGCCAGAGCCGACCGCGCATCGATCGCAGCCAGCCCCGCTGCTCCATCACATCGGAGCGGGCAGCGGCCAGGTCGGGATCATTCTGAACGGCCAGGTTGAGCGCGTCGACCAGGGAGATCGGCAGCACGGCCACAATGTCGACCTCCCCGGGGGCTGTGGGCCAGCTGCCAGCCGGTGGAGCGGGCAACTGGGCAGACTTCACCCTTGGCAGGTTGGGTTGGGCCGTTTGGCTGCTGCCAGCGGGTTTGGGTAGGCCCTGGTCAAGGCGGATGATGTCGCGCTCGAGGGCCCTGAGGCTGCGCAGCAGGGCTGCCGATGGCGGCGGCAGGGGATTGGCCAGCGCGGCGCTAGGCATCACCGAGTCGGTCAGCACCAGGCTTTGCAGCACCAGGCTTTGCAGTACCAAGCCCTGCAGCAACCAGCCAGTGAAGAGCGGTCTCCGCATCGCCCAGCCCGGCAGGCGCCCGGTGGTGCGCTCACTGGTGTTGGTCATTCTTGGCGTCATGCAGGGCGACGCTGGTGCGGGCGAGACAACCGATCGAAAAGCAGATCGCGCCGCTGCCAAACAATCCCCAGTGCCAGGGCACGATCGAATCGCGCGCTTTGATGATGACCATCAGCACCATGGCTGCGGCGATCCAGGGGAGCACGATCACCGTGTGCACGTGGCGGCTGGCCATTGAATCGGTCGTCGCGTTCTATCGAGATTGGCATGACCAGTTGCGATCACGTTTGCGATCGGGTGTGCGATCGGGTTTGCGATCGGCCCGCTGAGGGTCTCAGCGTCCTGAAACCTGCTGCATCAAGACACGTTCTTGCTCGCGCATCCGGCTGAAGCGGGCGAGCTCCCAGGTCACCTTGCAGACGCAGCCGATCGAGAAACAGATCGCCCCACTGCCCACCAGTCCCCAGCCATGGCCGTGCGGGCTGAATTGTTCGTCGATCAGCAAGCGGATGGCCATCACCATCACCAGACACGCCGCCATCCAGGGCCCATAGACCCAGACCAGAACACCACGTGGCATGTCAGCGGTCGCACATTCGCCCCAGCTTGTCTCGGAGTGGGCTGATTTGGATTGGGTTGACGAGATCTGGTTGGGGTCGCTGATGGGTCCTGGATGGGTCCTTGATGGGTTGTCGATGGATCGGTGTGTCATCGAGACCCTGTCACTCGGCTCCGCCTGGCACGATCAGCTGCCGTTGGTGGGTTTGGATGGGGCCTTGGCGTCCCCCCTTCTGGCCCCCCAGCTTCAGGACCTCAGCAGCCTGCTGCAGGGGGGGGGCTTGATCAGTGCGGTGTTTCTGGCGGCCCTCATTGAGGACCTGGTCCATCTGCTGCCTGCACCCAGCGCCCAGGCTCCTGATCCCCTGCAGCTGTGGTGTGGTGAAGCGGTGATCTGGCAGGGGCAGCGCTTGGCCTTGTCCAGCCCCCGGCTCGATGGCGGTTCAGGTGAGGCTCATGTCCATCTCTCTCGTGAGCCTATTAGCCAACCTTATGGACGCACCGCCTCAGATCGTAGCTATTGCTACTACCCACAAAGATTGAGGCCGCATCATCCCAGCTTTAGGGGTATGTATCAAGTTTTTCTGGACCAAATGCTAAAGTATTTCACTGATTCACAGAGCTACCAATCCTCCCAGCCTCTATCCAATGAAATTCCATAAAGCAGCGACCGCAGCAGCATTAATGCTGGCATTGACAGGCTGCAATGGATCAGAAACCAGCTCATCCGATCCGGCTCCTCAGGCAGACGAGACTATCTCAATCGGAACTGCTTGCATCGAGATAGCCCCTCTCATCAAGAAATTTACTGATGTAGCCGGCACGGCAGCCGCTAACAATGTAAGCCCAGACGACCCTGACACACTAAATGAACTTAAATCTATCCTGGATGAAATTGATGGCATTGGTGCGAAGATAGAAACAGAAGAAGGAGTGGCTGTAATGCAGGAGCTCACCAATGGCTTTGACCAGGCTATCGAAGCGTTTCAGAAGGAGGGGGTGTGGAAACTTGACGAAACCCCCTCGGCTAACGTAGCTAAAAAGAGTTTGCAGGCGATGGACGACTATATGGCTGCATGCGGATTTTCTTCTGGTGAGAATTGATTTCGCGTGACATTGATCCGCGGAGCTCAATTGGGCTTTTGGGCACGAGGGATAATAGCCTGAACGACTGTTTGCGGCGAGCAACTTTCTGGGTTATCCAGGCTCTCCCTAACCCTGGAGTAACCCTTCATCCAGGGTGTCTGAATGGCAGTCGAGGAGTGACAACTTCCCTGAACGTCATCGGACGAAGAAGGATTGGGAGATGGACCGGGCCTATGCGCTAACGACGGTTCGAGGTACCCTGGAATATAGTAATATTAAAAGATAAATTGCAACTCAATACTTGAGAGCACTCCTTACTCTTCTGCCAAGGCTGACAAAACGACGAATCAGAATTTTCTTGCGCATTTTGATTGCAAGATGGCGCTGGTATCCAATCTCTCCAGGTCGACAGCTTTTGTCTGATTTGGAAGCAGCCAAGCAATTAAAGACCAAATATATCTGGCATAAATCAATTACGCCAATCCCTGACAGAGGTGATGAGCGTACACGCGCAAGCAGGATTCATAATCTTAAAAAGGGAATCAGCTCAGTAAATAACTACTTGATAGTGCCTAATCAGGCATTCAGCTTGGCCAGCTTGATTGGCGAGCCAACAGTCGGTAAAGGATATCGCGAGGGACCAGCCTTCGTAGGCGGAGTGGTAAGTAATGATATTGGCGGAGGACTGTGTCTAATCGCTACAGGTCTTTTCCAGCTTTTTCTCTATAGTGGTTGCAAGATTGTTGAACGTCATAGCCATAGCATTGATGCATATGGGGATGAGCGTTTTTACACGCTTGGAGAGGATGCCGCAATTAGCTATGCCCTCAAGGATCTAGTCGTCAAGAACATATTTAGCGTGCCTCTTCTTTTGCAGGTTAAAATATCGGATGGCATGCTTGAATGTTGCCTATATGGAAATGAAAAAAATCCACTAGCCGTGCGTGTGGAATCTATTGTACTTGATAAAGTCAATCCAGGCTCGCATCAGAAGTGCGCAGGGTGGACTGTATGTACCATGCGCTTTGTTAGGAGACTTAACTCCTCAAAGTGGTTTAATGACTACACCACTTTTAGCAGCTACGCGCCTTCCTAGCTTTGCCCTGCGATACGCCTTTCTGGCTTTGCCCTGCGATGTACAGCGGGTTGCTTATCTCCTCCCGTTTCATATTTAGATTGTTGGCCATAGCGATTGAAACAGGGCTCTTGCGAGGTTGCCTTCAAATTAGATATCTGCAACTATTTTGGTCTTGCTCGCAATTTGTCCGCGGCTGCGCATGAGTTCAAGCGTGGAAGCTCTTCATTAATCGTGATAGATATTGGTAATTTAGAGCGGTAACTTGAAGATGTTTGACAAGTTGCCGATGCTTGGCCAGGTGTTCATCTTCGCAATTTCCCTAAAGTGACCTGCTATCCACACAACGTTTCACCAGCATGCAACCGATCAGGGCGAGGTTAACCAGCCCGGAGGGATGGGCGAAGAAGGATTTGTGGAGTGCAGGGAACGTTTTGGTGGCTATGAGTTGGCAGCGCAAAGAGAGTGGAATAAACTGTATGGATGAATGCATGGATGAAATCATCATGCAGCGCAGCCATAAGGTTTTTTGTCCGTGGAGTCACCGCTTTGATTCCCTCCCCCTGCGACATGCCCTGGTTTTGCCAAAGACGTAAGCTGTTTATGCGGCAAATGGACGAATGGGATAAGCCTGCTTATTGTTTACCCGACAAGACTGGAACTAGCTTTGATTTTCTCAAAGATATAACACCCTACAGATTCAGGGCTAAAGCAGGCTGGAACTTATATCGCATTGGAGAAAGAAATGATAACTTTCAGAAAAGGGTATGCGCCATCGAGCTAAGAAATGGCTCACCATCCGTTTGCCTCTTGCCTCTTGCCTCTTGCCGCTTTGCCAGCAGCCAGCAGGCAGCTGATGAGCTCGGAGGAGGCGAACTTATCAGGCCGGGCAAAGAAGAATGGGGGGAGAAATTGGAAGAGTGTGGTGGTTGTGGCAGTGGCTTGGGGGATGGTGGCTCCTGAAACTTGATGCGCAATGCATTGGCTTTGCCAAGAAATGCAACGAAGCCCAGGAAAAGCCCCTTGTATTAATTGTATGCTAGTGCGGATTATTCCTTCAGTTTGCCAAGATGAAAAAGTTCAGATTTCTAGCCTGGGCTGGGGCAATCTTTAACTTCTTAGTGTGTTACAACGCTGCACAAGCTCTCGTTAAGGGTTCGTGGTTTCCAGACATTGTGACATTGGCAATATGTGGCGCAGGTATGGTTTTATGCATTGCATTAATCCAAAAGAAGGCTTGGGCGTTGCCTAAAGCGCGCCTTCAATTGTTGATCTATCCAGCGTGGGCCGTCTTGGGGAATGTTGCCGCCTATGCGATGAATCCCCAGCCCTCTAATCCCGTGCTGATTATCGTATTCATGTCGATACCGATCGCCCTTTATTTAATTGTATGGAAAATATGGGGCTCTGAAAATGCAGAAAAATATGCCGATGTACAAGCCAGCTAGAGTTCCCCATCTGACTATTTTAACTCCTGGTAGGTGTATCTAGCTGCTCATCGATAGCTGCTCATCGATACAACGCAGCGGCTAAGGCCTCCATCGGCTTGCCGCTGGACCTTTCGCACCATGGCGTTGGCCACGTCGATGCGTCGCTGTTGGGCAGCGGTTCAGGGCCTCGCTGCCGTTGTTGGTCAGCCCCTTGGCCCTGATTCAGCCTCGGCAGGCAGGGCCAAGCATCTCAACACCCGGCTAATCACCTCATCGCGGAAGCGATCCGAAAAGGGGCCGTGCAGGCCGTTGTGCTTCATTCCCGCGATCAGCTCGCGGTGCACTTGGCCCCGGCTACGGGCCCGGTTCCAATTGGAGAGCGGCAGTAGTGGCGAACGGCCCGGGTAGGCGACTTGTCCGAAGGCTGCCACCGGATCCCGGCTGCCGATCACCGTGGAGATCCTTTGGACGGAATGGAGCAACTGGTTGCCACCGAAAACCCCACAGAAGGTGATCACGCCCACTGGGCAGCGGCACAGCCGGCGCAGGTACTCGGCCATGCCCAGGGCCATTTCGGCGCCGCCGCTATAGCCCAGCAAGACCACGTTGTGCTCTGGACCGGGGGTAAAGCCCAGCTCGCTGAGGCTTAGACACACCTTGAGGGCCAACTCATAGTTGAGGATCGGCCCGTAGCGCCGATCGGAGGAGATCCCGACCTTGATCACGTTGTTGGCCTGAACCAGAAACGCACTCAAGAAGGCCATCCACCGATTGGGATGGTGTTCATGGATGGCAAACAGCCGTCTCCAGAACCAACTGCTGCCGTTGTCATCGGCGAGACGGGCCGGTGTGACGGTGTAGGCGTGCAGACCTTTGAGTAACACCGTGTTTGGGGGAAGCCTGGCGTCCAATGCATTGAGAAACAGTGAGACCCGTGGTGGGTGGTCCCGCTCACTTTGGTGAATGCCGTCGAGATACACCAGGTAACAGCGCCCGGATTGGCTGGCTGGCTTGTCGCCACTGAGAGGGTTGTTGCCATTGACAGCGGCAAACACATCACCCGGCAGCGGCAGGCCCGTCAGCCACCCATTCCAAAAGGCGTACTGACTCACCACCGAATAGATCCCGACCGTGGGGATCAACACGGCCACCAGCCACACCGTGATGCGCAGCAACTCGCCCAGTTCTGCTGGAGCCATGGACCCCAGCAGGCTGGGTCCGGCATGGAACACCATCACCAGGATCGCCAGGCTGCCGAGCAGTAACAGCCAGGTGATGGCCCGGTAGAGACGTCGCAACAGCGCCAACTGGTGCCGGATGGCGGGATGGCGCGCTTGGTCTGGGGTCATGGGAGCTTGTTCAAGGGCTCCAGTTCACTGGCCAGGCGCCGATATCCCGTCTGCCAGCTCTGGTGAAATAGGGCCATCACCAGCACCAGGGTTAACGCAAAGCCTGGGGTGGACAGCATTAAGGCGGCGCCATAGCTCAAGTTGAAGTGGGCGTGCAGCAAGGTGACCACATTGAGGTGGATCAGGAACCAGATGCTCAGCGCGATCAGATCACTGATGTAGGGGGCGGCCACAAAGGCGTAGAAGAGCCCAGGGATCAGGGCGGCAGCCAAGGTGTTGAGCAGGTGGCTGGGCTGCACGGGGATCCCCGCCACCAGGGTCAGCATCAGCATGGTCACCAGGCTGTTTAACAACAACGCCACCGAGAGCACCAGCCCGTCGAGCACCAGTTGGATGGCGATCTGTCGCATGGAAAGCCGGTTGGCCGCCAGGGCAAACAGGTGTGACAACGACATCGACAGACCCACCAGTACCAGTAGGCCGATGCCCACGTCGGCTTGCACGAGCCAGCCAGCCAGCGCGGCGAGACCGTGCTCGATCATGGTCACAGGGCGTGTGTCGGTTGAATCAGGTCACCTCTGCGCGCTGCATCCTGGGACGATTCATGATCGTGATCACCAGAATTGAGAGTACAGGGCAGTAGAAGCACCAGAATGCATGAAAGGTCGTGGTGCATTCGATGTCATCAACGAGATGGCCCTTGCACAATGCCCATGCACGGTGTTGATGCACGGTGCTGATGCAGGGTGCCTTTGAACGGTGGTCGTTGGATCCCGGCTAAGCCATTTTGTCCATGGTTTGATTGATCTTAAACCGGGACAAGATCAATAACACGATCAACACACGATCAACAACATGATCAACTACACGATCAAACGGAATACCCTCGATCGGGGGTTTGGATCAGGGCTCCAGCAGGGCCTGGGCGAGGGTCTCGACCGAGGCGGGATGGCTCACGAGGCCAGGGTGACTCCAGGCCGGCAGACCGCGGGCCGTTCCCACGGGCAGCACGCCTAGCCAGCTGGGAATCACCATCAGATCCAAGGCGCAGAAATAGCTGCGACAGTCGATCTGTGCCAGTTGATCGGGTTGACGGCGTTGAGTGCGCTGGAGCCGGCGAATGAATGCACTGCCGATTTTCATGTCGGCAATGCCAGCCAGCAGGGCCCTGGGGACCAGCTGGGCCGTGAGCGTGCCGCGCTGGGGGCTACCCACACAGAGAAAGCGACGGGTGCGGCGGTACCCCCCAAACTCTTGGATCCAGGCCCGGGCAATCAGGCCACCCATCGAAAAGCCCAGCACATCAACCGTGCTGTCGGGGCCAAATTCAGCATCGATGCGCTCACCCAGATTCTGGGCGAGCTCAAGGAGGGGGGTGTGGCCCAGTCGGTGGTTGAGGTGCGGAATCAACAAGGGGTCGCGGTGACCGTCAAGCCGGGTGACCAGATGGCGAAACAACCGCGGTGTGTCCCACAGACCGTGGATCAGCACCAGGGGTGGGTGGGCCATCACATCAGGCCAGCATCGCCCGCAGTAGATCGGCGATCACCAGGTTGTCGAGCGACCAAAGCCCGCCTCCGCAGGTGGCCAGCACGAGGCACATCACCACGTACATCGCTGCTTTTTCCCAACTGGGGGGTTCTCCGACACCCATGGGTCCCACGTAATCCCCATCGGGAATTTGGTAGGGGTCAGGGGCAATGAAGGGGAAGCCCAGGCGCACCTCCAGGAGCATGGCGTAGCCCATCGAACCCAGAATGGCCAAGGAGGCCAGGGGGGTTAGCAGGCCGGGGATCAGGGCGATGCCGGAGGCCCACATCGAAAAGGCCGAAAGAAAGCAGAGCCAGGCCGGTGTTTTGAGTGCCTGGGACCACGTGCTGAGGTTGCGCAGCTTGGGCCAGCCATGCCGAATGAAGGCGATGCCCACAAACACCCTCAGCACCAGCAGGGCCACCTGGCCGAGGGTTGATGGAACACTTGGCACCAGGATTTCAACGATCTCAACTGGCATGGTGATTGGAGTGTCCAAGCGACCTCAAACCGTTTCAACGTAGGCAGTCAAGACCGCTCACGCATCAAATCCGCCAGGGCGTGATACACGGGTTTGCGCATCCACACCTTGCTGGCATAGGCACCGATGACGGCAGCCAGCAGGACCCCGGGTAGGAGTTGTTGGTCGCCCGCCAGGCGCAGGGCAAACCCCACACTCAAAACTGGCAATTGGGTGGCTCCGGCCAGGGCTCCTGCCATGCCCATCGCCAGCCCAATCGTGCCCATGCCGGCTGTGTTGCCCACAAGTTTTCCCACCACGGCACCGATCGCAAAGGCTGGATCGATTAGGCCGCCCGGAATGCTGGCGCCAAGGGCCAGGCAGGGGCCAATCATCCGGCCCAGGAGGGTAAGCAGGTTGACATGTTGGCCCTGGGGATCGGCGATAATCATGCTCATGAGGGCTTCGCCATCCCCGCCGCTACTGCCCCCAGTGAGCAGGGCCATCCCGGCGATGGCCAGCCCCAGCACGAGCCCCACCGACCAAGGATGGCGGCGCGCCCGTGGTGTGATCCAGGCGGTCGCTTCCAGCAGCAGTCGTGCGAAAAGCCCTCCCAGCAGTCCGGCTGTCACACCCAGCACCAGGCCCCAACCAAGTTGGGAGAGCTCAAACACGTAGTCGCGAATCATGCCGAGCCCGAACTGGGCCTGGCCCCCCAGGCTGCTGACCTCGGCGGCCAGGGCGCCGATCACCAGACCAGGCCACACCAGGTTGGCCCCAAAATTGCCGGTGAGCTCTTCGGCCACAAAGATCACCCCCAGCAAGGGGGTGTTGAATCCGCCCGCTAGGCCAGCTCCAGCCGCCACGGTCATCAGCTCGCTGCTGCTCAGCCGGTTCACCAGAGAGGGCCAGAGCTGACGCAATCGGTGGGCCACGGCGGCACCCACCTGGACCACGGGGCCTTCCCGGCCCATCGGCAGCAGCGCCAAGGTGGCCACCGACCAGATCACCAGCCGCTGGATGGTGGGCCTGGCTGCCATGAGCTGGTCGGCTTGGGCCGGGTCTTTAATGCTGGCCATGGTTTGGGGAATGCCCGAGCCGGACCCTCCCCGCCAGGCTTTGGCCTGCAAGAACAGCAGCAGCGGCACCACGACCACCGGGGCGCAGGCCGTGGCCACCGTTTGGGGGCTCCAGCCTTGCTCGCTAAACGCCGGCAGGGTGTGAAGCAGCAGGTCTTGCCAGTGGTCGAGCAGGTTCAATGGCCAGCAGGCCAATCCCACGGCGACGCCCACAAGGGCCAGCTGAAGGAGAAGGCCAACCGTGCCGGTCAGCGATCGGATCGGCGTCAGCTTGGGCAAGGGCATGGCAAGGCGCTGCCTGAACTCAAATTTGCGGCCATCATCGGTGCAGAGGAGGAATTCCGTGGTGTTTGGTGTGGCAATGGCCGTGAGGGTGGAGTCGGGCAGCCCAGCCCCCCTGGGGGCTTCGCTACTGGGTCAGGGGGTCAATTTCAGCCTCTATACCCGCGATGCCACGGCCGTTGAACTCTGTTTTTTTGCCGCTGCCGATGACGAGCAACCGGCTTTGGTGGTGCCGCTGCAGGGTGAAGCCCACCGCACGGGGTTGTATTGGCATGCCTGGATTGAGGGGGTTGGGGCCGGCCAGGTCTATGGCTATCGGGTGAGCGGGCCCCAGGCCCCTGAGCAGGGTCTGCGCTGTGATCCTGATCAACTCCTGCTCGACCCCTACGGCCGGGCCATGGCGGTACCGCCGGGCTATCGCCGCGAGCAGGCCCAGCGCCGCAGCACTCAGGGTTGGGCTGGGGCGATGAAGAGTGTGGTCGCTGATCTCAGTGCCTATGACTGGCAGGGGGATTCCACCCTGCATCGCCCGGCTCGCGAAACGGTCGTCTACGAAATGCACGTCAAGGGCTTTACGGCCCATTCCAGCTCAGGGGTGCCGGCCGCCCAGGCGGGTTCTTATGCCGGTCTGATCGAGAAGATCCCCTACCTGCAGGAGCTGGGGATCACAGCTGTGGAGCTGTTGCCGGTGTTTCAGTTTGATTCCCAGGAGGCCCCGGGGGGGCTGCCCAACTACTGGGGCTACCAGCCGATCTCATTCTTTGTGCCCCATCACGACTACAGCAGTCGGCCCGATCCGCTGGGGGTGCTCGATGAGTTTCGCGACCTGGTCAAGGCCCTGCACCGCGCTGGCATCGAGGTGATCCTCGATGTGGTCTTCAACCACACGGCCGAAAGTGATGCCGCCGGCCCGAGTTTCTGTTATCGCGGCCTGGCCAATGCCGACTACTACCTGCTCGATCCCGCCGATCGCTCCTTGTATGTCGATGACACCGGATGCCGCAACACCCTCAACGCCAACAATCCGATCGTGCGTCGGCTGATCCGCGACAGCCTGCGCCACTGGGTTGAGCACTTTCACATCGATGGTTTCCGTTTTGATCTGGCTTCGGTGCTGGCCCGTGATGAAAGTGGTCAGCCCGTGCCACGGCCACCGATCCTCTGGGACCTCGACACCGATCCCGTGCTGGCCGGCACCAAGCTGATTGCCGAAGCCTGGGATGCGGCCGGCCTCTATCAGGTGGGCAGCTTCGTGGGCGACCGCTGGCAAGAGTGGAACGGCCGCTTTCGTGATGACATGCGCCGTTTTCTCAAGGGAGACGGCGGCCAGGTGACCAAGGTCACCCAGCGGCTGATCGGCAGCCCCGACATCTACGGGGCCAAGCATCGCGAAGCTGAGGCCAGCATCAATTTCATCACCTGTCACGACGGTTTCACCCTCGCTGATCTGGTCAGTTACAACGTTAAGCACAACGAGGCCAACGGTGAAAACAACCGTGATGGCTCCGATGACAACGCCAGCTGGAATTGCGGCGCTGAGGGACCCAGTGATGATCCGGTGGTGTTGGCGCTACGCCAGCGGCAGATGCGCAACGCCTTGGCCCTGTTGCTGCTCTCCGGTGGGACACCGATGCTGAGCATGGGCGATGAGCTCTGCCGCAGTCAGGGCGGTAACAACAACGCCTATTGTCAAGACAACCCCACCAGCTGGCTCGATTGGAGCCTGCTGGATCAGCATGCCGACCTGCATCGATTTACCCGTGAACTGATTGCTTTTCGGATGCGCCGCGATGTGGTGGTGTCCGATGAGGCGCTCAGCCTGGCCGACCTGCTGCGGCGCAACCAGATTCACTGGCATGGGGTCAATCCAGGCCAGCCCGATTGGCGTGACGACTCCCATTCCTTCGCGCTCACGATGACCAGCATTGAGCAACGGTTTCGCCTCTGCCTGCTGGTCAATGCCTGGTGGGAGCCACTGTCATTCACGCTGCCGGCGGTTGATTTTGGTGATGCCAGGTGGCACCGCTGGATCGACACCAATTTGCCCAGTCCCAATGACATCGTGCCGGTTCCTGAGGCACCCGAGCTGCAACAATCCACCTATTCCGTAGCGCCGCGCTCCTTGGTGGCGCTGATCGCCGGCCATGAAGGCCTTAGCTCGATGTGACCAGCTGCAGCTGGTGGCCATCGGGATCGGCCACCTGCAGGGCCCGATCAAAGCCAAGAGCTGTGCTCTGGTTGGCCAGGTCCATCACGCTGCTGCAACACCTGCCTAGACCACTGGCCTCAATCCGGCTGGCGGTGGCCTCAAGATCATCGACCTGCAGGCGAATCTGCCAGTGGGCCAGGTCTTGTGTGGCCTGGTCTGGGGGGATGGGCCGGCCGCTATTGGGCCAGAGGTACTGGAGGGCTTCAAGGCCGGCACCGCTGGGGCAGCGGTAGGCCGTGATGCGCACCTGGGTGTCGCTCAGGCCATCGAGACCATCTTGGCTGGGACCACTGTTGATGCCGCCACCACCGGGGTTAAGGCCGAGCACCTCGCCATAAAAGCGGCTGCTGGCCGCCGTGTTGGCGATGCTGATGGCGCTGTGGTCGATGCCCAAAAAGAGCCCGCTCCCGCCATGCCAGCGGGCCTCACCCTTATCGGCGGGAAATTCGAGCAACTCCAGGCTGTGGCCCTCTTGATCGCGGCACTTGTAAGCCTGGATGCCGGCGGCGGCCATGTTCCAGGCTGGCAGGGTCTGGGGTTCAGTGGAGATCGCCCGCACAAGGCCCGCCTGGATCGCGGGCTGCAGCTGGCCGTGGGCCGCCGCCAGGTCACTCACCACGATGCAGATGTGTTGAAACCAGAGGTCGCAGCTGCGGGAATCGGCCGGTACCGGGCGCCCGGGGCGGTTGCCAGAACCCAATGTCACCACTTCGGTGAGCTCAAGGGTTTCGAGGCCCAGCTGCAACCGCACCAGCTTCAGCTGCGCCCCCGGTAGACCCACCAGGTCGGCATAGGCGCCGGCATCGATCGTGAGGGTTTGGGTGCGCTCAAACCCCAGGGTGTGGGTGTAGAAGCTGGCGGCGGTCTCGGCGTCGGCCGTGCTGAAGCCGATCGCCAACAGATGGGGTGTTGGGTTCATGGCCTGGGGGTGTTTGGGGCCGCAAGGGCCTGCAGCGCCGCAGCGCCAGCTTCGGCAATGGCGGTGTCGAGCTCGGGCGTCATGCCCGACACCCCGATCGCGCCAATGCAGTGGCCATCGACGATCAGGGGAAGGCCGCCGCCCATGGCCACCGCCGACTGCCCCATGATCAAGGCGAGCTGCAGCAAGGCTGGGCGCTCTCCGTTAATGGCGGCCTCCATGGGGGCCGTGGGCTTGCCATTGAGGGCCGCCATGCGGGCCTTGGCGAGGGCCGTCTCGGCACTGGCGGGGCTGGCCCCATCGCGCCGCTCAAACTGCAGCAGATGACCGCCGGCGTCGACCACGGCGATGCTCACCCTGGCGTTCTGGTGGGCAGCAGCTGTTTGGTTGGCCGCCGCCAGCAGGGATCGGCCATCGGCAGCGCGCAACTGGGGAATCAGATCCATGGCCTTGGCTCGACGGGGTTTGGCATGCTGCAGCTCGATGGCGCTCGCTTGGATGGCGCTCGGTTTGATGGCGCTTGGTTTGATGGGCTTGAAACTGCGCGATCTGGGGTCAAGCCCAGACCACGCGCATCAGCCAGAGGTGGCCTTCGAGCTCAACTCCGGCGGCAGCGGCTTCGAGGTCGGCCGCCGAGAGGCGCAGGGTGGCTTCGGCCTGGTGCGTCACCAGGTCAACCCCGCTGAACTGATAACCCAGGGAGGCCCCCAGTTCGGCGATGGCGTTGAGGTTGGGGCAGGCACTGAAGCGCTCCAGCAGGGCCGGGTCGGCCTTGGCCAGCTTCAAAAAGGCTTCGAGGGGTTCGCAGGCCATGGCAGGTATGGGGGTGGGTAGTGGTGAAGAGAAGCGAGCCGAGGGGCTTGGCGGTTGCGGGGTCAGCAGCTGCGGGTTCAGCGGCTGAGGGGTCAGCAGCCGCGGGTGGCGGTGAACAGGGAATACAGCGCCGTGGAGGCGCAGATGAACAGGCGACTGCGGTGCCGGTCGCCGAAACAGAGGTTGGAGACCCGCTTCGGGACCAACACTTTGCCGATCAGGGCGCCGTCTGGGGCGATCACATGCACCCCATCGGCGGCGCTGCACCAGAGGTTGCCGAGTTGATCGACCCGCAGGCCGTCGGCCCAGCCGGGGCTCACCGTGTGAAACAGTTCGCCACCGCTCAGGCTCAGCCCATCGGGGCTCACCCGGAAGCGGCGGATGAACTGGCGGGGAGCTGAAGCGCCCGGGGCTCCGGTTTCGGCCACGTAGAGCAGTTGCTCATCGGGCGAGAACGCCAGGCCGTTGGGGCCATCGAAATCGTTGGCCACGGCCCTGGCCACACCGCTGGCGGGATCAAGCCTGTAGAGAGCCGGGGGTTGCTCCGAGCTCTGACGACCGCCTTCGTAGTCGTTGATTAGGCCGTAGAGGGGGTCGCTAAACCAGATCGAGCCGTCACCTTTGACCACCACATCGTTGGGGGCATTGAGGCGTTGACCACCGGCCTGGCTGACCAGGGTGGTGGTGGTGCCGTCGTGCTCGAGGCGGGTGAGGCAGCGGCTTTGGTGGTGGCAGCTGATCAGCCGCCCCTGGCGGTCGCGGGTTTGGCCGTTGGCAAACGCCGAGGGCTCCCGAAACACACTCACGCCGTGCTGGACACTCCAGCGCAGGTTGCGGTTGTTGGGAATATCACTGAACAGAAGGCACTGCTGATCGCCAAACCACACCGGCCCCTCCAACCAGCGAAAGCCATCGGCCAGCAGCTCCAGCTCCGCGTTGAACAGCACAAGCTGCTCAAAGCGGGGGTCGAAGCTTTCCGTGCAGGGTGAGGGGTGGGGCAAAGCGCTTGGCTGGGTTGTTGGATCGCTGGAGGTACTGGTCTGGCGTCGCTGGGATGCCGCTGCTGAGATCAGCTGAAGGAGCCCGGAGGCAGATTGCGCCAAGCCTCGTCGTTGCGCTGAATGATGAGTTGAACGCAGGGCTCATCGCCCACCTGGGCTGAGAGGTGGCCCTGGCGACCATCGGGGGTGGCGATGCAGCCCTGATCGCCGCCATAGGAGTAGTGGCCGGCCTCAATCACCACTTTGTGGCCGTCCATGCTCTCCACCGACCAGGCACCCTTGAGCACGTAGATCCATTTGGGCACGTGGTTTTCATGCCAATCGGCCGTCCAGCCCACCGGCAGGTAGGTCACAAAGGCATTGCCGTTTTCAAACAGGGGCCTGGAGAACTGCGGGGAATCTCCAGGGCCCAGTTGACCCAGTGCAAAGGAACTGATCGTGCAGGACTCTTGGCGGCTCACGCCATGGCTATCGGTGAAGAGGTGCCAATAGGTTTCGGGCTCAGGAGCCAGGCTGAAGGGATCACGCATGGCTCAGCTCTTGATCGCGATCGCCGAGATCTCGAGCTGAATCCCCAGCACGAGGGCCGAAACCTCGACCACCGCCCGTGAGGGGTAGGCGGAGGGGTCCGGGAAGTACTCCTGCCAGACCGCATCAAAGGTGTCGAGGGTGTTGATGTCGGTGAGGTAGACGGTGGCGCTCACCACATCGGCTGCATGGAAGCCGGCCTCCTCGAGCACGGCCATCATGTTGGTCATGACCTGGCGGGATTCGAGCGTGAGATCGCCGGCACCTACGACGCGATTGGTGAGTGGATCAACCGGCAGCTGCCCGGTGATGAAGAGCATCTCGCCCACCTGAAATCCCTGGCTGTAGGAGGCGACAGGCTTTGGAAATCGATCGCTGTGAATGGCGCGCCGCAGCACAGGGGTAGCCATGGTGATTAGCAGAGCCCTGAACCTAGCCAGGCTGCAACCGTTGTAAACACCGCGGGCTCAACGGTCTTGGTTTTGCGACGTTATTTGCCACGGGGTGTTGCAGAAGAAGACCATCCACGATGGGTCCGTTTAAGCTCGAGCCACTATCACGACACTCTGCATGACGACCAGCATTAATCCTTTTGCCGGCCAGAGCATGTCGTCGTTTCTGAGCGGCAAGGTGGTCATTGTGACTGGGGGTAACAGTGGCATTGGTAAGGCCATTGTGACCACGCTGGCTGAGCTGGGTGCGCGGGTGGTGATTGACTACCGCTCCCATCCAGAGGCGACCCAGGGCCTGGAAGAGCAGATCGGCAATTTTGGGGGATGCAGCTATGGCGTTCAGGCTGATGTCTCCAAGCTCGATGACCTCCAGCGGCTGATTGATGCCACTGTCGAGCGGTTTGGACGGTTGGATGTGATTGTCAACAACGCTGGCATAGAAACCCGCACCTCGATTCTGGACACCACTCCCGAGGACTTTGACAAGGTTCTTGATGTGAATTTGCGCGGCGTCTTCTTTGCGACCCAGTTTGCCGCCAAGCAATTCATCGCGCAGGGTGGTGGCGGTCGCGTCATCAACATTTCCTCGGTTCATGAGGATTGGCCGATGCCCAACAACATTCCCTACTGCTGTGCCAAAGGTGGTGTGCGCATGTTGACCCGTACCGCTGCCCTTGAACTGGCTGCCCACGGCATCAATGTGGTGAATGTGGGCCCCGGTGCGGTGGCCACACCCATCAACACAGCCACGATGAACGACCCGGAGCTGATGGCCAAGTTGAATGCGGCGATTCCATTGGGCCGGATGGCCCAGCCTGAGGAAATCGCCAGTGTAGTGGCCTTTCTGGCCAGCGATGCTGCGAGCTACATCACCGCCACCACGTTGTTTGCGGATGGGGGCATCATGCAGAGCAGCCCTGGGCTCTGATCACGATGGCCGCCGATGATCTGATCCCGCTCTCCAGGCTTGAGGCCGAACTCGGGATCAGCCGCGTCGATCTTTTGCTGCTCATCCGCCGGCTTGGTCTTGAGCCCGTCCGGCGGGGCATGCGCACCTATCTATCCGTGGCTGATGCGAGCACATTGGCTGGCCGCTCTGCTGCTGAAAACACCGAGGCAGTAGCCGCTGAACTGGTGTTTGACGAACCCCAGATCAGTGCCTTGCCCGTCTCTGTGGATTCGAGCTGGATCAAGGCCGAGCTCTATGCGGATTTGCGCCTGTTTCGCGAGAGGCTCGACATTCTTGAACGGCTCATGCGGACGGGTATCGAGGTTGACAGCAAAGAATTGGCTGAGCTCCTGCAACTCAAGCGTCTACCCGTTCTGCAACAGGGGGTTGATGAACTTGAAGATATGCTCTTTTTTGATCGACAGGGTATGCGCTTTTTGAGGATGTCAAGGCCAGGACAGAGGCACACTTGGCGAATCGTTGGCGACCCATCGAGTATCTGACGCTGAATATCCAATGACTAGCCACACCAACCAAGAAGCAGCCCCGCTACGACGAGTATTAACGTGTTGCCGGCAGCTCATTTGATCGAGATTCCCAATCTTTCCGACAGCTGCTGTTTGCAATGGGCCCCTGGCCATTCTGGCTTGCTCAATTTTCGTTGTACCCAGGTTATTTCTGTGTCAAGACAATGACCCATCCCTTGGCTGAGAGCCTTGATTTCTCTGGATTGCCGATTCAGTTGGCGGCAATTGGACTGGTGTTGGTGCTCAGCATCGTGATTGATCGCTATGCATTACGGATCGGTATTCCTGGCGCTCTGGCACTGTTTGGGGTTGGAGTAGCGATTCAACCGTTGACTCGTACTGCATTTGACCACAGGCGTTTTGAGGATCTCCATGTCATTGCGTTGTGTTTGCTATTGTTCTATAGCGGAGTAAAAATTTGTCGTCGCTATTTCAATCGAAAAGAGTTTCTGATTCCCAGCTTGCTGCTATCAGTGGTGGGTGTTTTTATTGTGATCGGGGTCGGTGGGGCTTTGATGTATGCCGGCTTGGGTGCCCTGGTGCCGGGGTTTCTGGCTGGTCCCCAGCCCCTGTTGATTGCCTTGGCACTTGTTTATTGCATGGCTCCGCAGGATTGGGGAGCGTTTAGCTTCATTGTTAAACGAGTGGATCGATTCAGTGAACGCATTCGGGGAATCCTTGAATTCGAGACTGCGATTAGTGCCGCGATAACCTTGGTTGTTGGCCAGGCTCTCTTTGAATTCTTCACTGAAGAAGCTACATCGACGATGACCTCAAACGCGGTCAATGTTTTTGTGAGTAGCGTCTCTGAGGGGATTGTCATTGGCGGCATTCTTGGATATTTGCTATCTCTGACGATTCAACGCTTCGCAGTTGAGCGGGCCCAGTCGATTGACCTGGCTATTGGTTTTGTGATGATTGGCTATGGGTTTAACGCCTGGATTGGCCAGGGTGGCTTGATCTGCAGTTTGGTGATGGGGTTTGTCGTAAGCATTCTTCTGTCGAATAAGGAAAATGAGGACGAAAAAGATATGTTGTCTGTGCAGCTTGAATCGATCAATATTGCCAGCGAGACTTTAATCTTTTTCATGGCAGGTCTTGCTGTTGATCTCAGGATTGGCTTTGCGCCTGCGTTCCTGGCGGGTTTGCTGCTGCTGCTGGTGGTCTGGATGCTGCGTCCATTGATGGTGCTGATCTTTTTTCGTAAGACTGATTTTCTTGATCATTCTGAGCGTCAATTCTTGGCATCATGGGAGCCGAAGGGAGCCATCTCAATGGCATTGGCGATTGCGATCCCCGATCTCATTGAGAAAACTGGCATCGCTTTTGAGAGGATCATTAATCCAGTGTCTGAGGCCTTCATCACGGATACTGTTTGTTTTGCGGTGGTAATGAGTATGTTGATCAAGAGCTTGTTGCTGCCGCCGCTGCATCGCTATTTGATTGAATCCAAGACTTTGCCTGGGTGACCGGTTGAGGCGGTCTTGGCTTCTGCAGCACCCACAGGTTGTTGAGCTCAGCGAGTAACAGCGGTATGTCGGCCAGGAGCACGGTTTCGATTGGGGCGATCCAGCCTGCCGCTGTGGCCAGCGACGCGATCAAATGGGTGCCTCCGATCAGGCTGAAGTTCTGGTTGCGTGCCTGCTGCAGGTTCTGGCTGATCTTGATCATGCGTGGGATCCAGCCAGCATCTGAACCCAACGAGAGATCGCAGATCCGTGAGAGATAGCGGCTTTCATCATCGACATCCAGGCCAATCGAGACATCGGCCTGGGAGAGGGCCGGCAGATCATGCAACACATAGCCCACAAATCCGACTCCCTCGCCGCGGCTCTGGAGCTGCCGCACCAGATCCAGGCGGTCACTAGCGCTCGCCGTGCCATGGCTCAGCTCGGACTCGATGCCGAGTGGATCGGCAATCTCCTGCAGGCGTTCGTTGGCTTCGCTGGCCACGAGATGGAGGGTGATGCCCATGCTCTTCAGGTTGTGGCAGGCCTCGATCCAATGCTCATCGGGCTGGGTGAGCAAGGTCACCGTTCCGAGCAACTTGCCTGCTTCAACGATGTCGATGGGATCGAGATGGTGCTGGCGTACCTGCCCTGGTGATTGGGGCCGTTGCACAACCTGAAGGTGACGTCCTGTGGTGGTTACCACCGACCACCCAGCCCGCAAGTCGCCGATCTCCACATGTTCGATCGTGATGGGATTGTCCACCTTTTGCAGTTGATCCGACCAGATCGGGGTGCCATCAATGCCGCAGATCCAGTTCTGAATGCCTGCGAGCAGTTGGATCAGGGAACCATGCTGTCGTGACACGCCTGCCGCGATCGCTTCACGGCTGCGGATGCCACCGATGCAATCCAGGCAGCTGCGGCTGATCACCAGGTGTTTGATTTTGCCGATGCTGCTTAGTGCATCGGGGTGACGAATGCGGAGGTTCTGCAGGTTCAGGTCGGCGATGGCCGTCAGCCGTGTGGCAAGGGTGCTGGTTTCCCAGTCACTGATTGGATTGAATTGAAAGGCGGCCAGAGCTCGCTCCACCGATCCTGCGGCCAAGAATGCACCTCCGGCTGCCAGCAACACTGGTGGCATCACCCGCTTGTACCCCTTCAGCCAGTGATCCACTTCACTCGCGTCAAGTTCCATGCGCTTGGTGTGCTCGTGGAGCAGGGTGTAGGCCGGATCTGAGCTGAGGCAATGGTCGACAGCGACCACAGCCTGGCCTGCAATCACCAGGGCGCCGGCTTGGATCAGGCCCTCCTGCTTAATCCGCTGTGGAGCCCAGCTGCCATCCACAAGGCGATTGACCACGATGAGATCGCCTTCGATCACATGTGCCGTAAGAAAACAGTGTTGACCTTGTTGGAGCACAATCCGCTCGCCCGGTTTCACATCCTTCAGCTGGATGGTTGGCGTGGAGCCATGAAGGGGAGGGGCCTCGGCAGCGGTCAGCAAGACGGCGTCGCCAAGGCGGATGAGCAGCTGCTCGGAATCCAGGTCAAGATCCTGTTGCTCAACGGCGCTTTGGGCCACCTCGGCGGCATCGTTGAGGGCAAGATCCACCAACGCTTCACCGGCCAGGCCTTGGCCCACCAGCAGTGCTGAGAAGCTGAGCTCGAGGCTTTCAACGGTGATTTGGCGGCGTTGCAACCCCCGCAGCACGCTGCGCGTCAATGGCCACAGCATCCCGGCTGTGATCAGCGTCATCGCTGAGATCGGGATGGCCCCGATGCCCTGCAACCCGAGCAGGGCTGCACAACCCAGGCCATGGGCCAAGGTGCGGCGCAGCCGCGCTCCTGCCAGGGGCCTGGTTTCAGCAATTCCAAATCCCTCTCGCACCAGGTTGGTGCTGAGCGCCTGCTCCAGCAGGTGCTCGAGATCGCGACGGCGATGCACGGGGTAGTCGATGCAGACACTGCCTGCGATTCCATTGATGCGAAAGCCCAGAATCCAGTGACAGCTTGTGAGGATCAGGCGGCAATGGCGCTTCAACAGGGCTGAATCGAGCAGCTCCTCACTGCGCACGCGAAGCCGGCCCGGTAAGTCGCTGGCCACATCCCAGTAGGGGCCAGTGGCCGTCATGGGGTCAAGAGCAGGGCTCACAACAACGTTCCTCAGGCCGGCATGGGCGCCACAAATGGACGCCTGAGCAGGAGTGCTAGCTCAACCATGAGGTAAGCCAGCAGCAGCAGGGGTGCCCCTGGGGCGAGGGGAAGCAGCAAGCCCACAAGTCCAAGAACCAGCATCAGAGCTGCCAGCAGCAGCAGCATCACGCTCGTGAGTGCCGAGGCCCCATTGAACACAGCCGCCGCAACATGGCGCACAGCAGAAGGCCTGTGGCGCTGGGTGGTGGTTTTGATTCGAATCA
>CAMDVN010000006.1 GCA_945877595.1 Cyanobium sp. NIES-981
ACCCCGCCGAAGCGGGGGAGAAATCTTGTGCCAAAAAAGTCAGACAAGCAAATCAGGCAAGCAGGTCAGAGAAGCAGGTCAACAGCAGCTCCACCAAGCTGACCAGCAGTTTCCGACCCGGTGACAGCAGTAATGGATTTCGCTGTGGATTCAGAAGCGAGGTAGCCGGCTGTCATGCGGGCAGCAAAGGTGATGATGGGCGCAAAGAACAACCAAAAGAAACCGCCGCTGACCTGGCCAAGTTCCTCATCGTTCAACTCTTGAACTTCGGCTGTCTGAAGGGTGAAGGTGGAGTTGGTCATGGGTTTGTGGGGGTGCGTTCCTGAAGAACGTGAACACAGTTTCTCCGCTCTAGCTGGCGCTCACAAGCGACAAATGTCGGGTCTGTTCACCCCGCCGCTTCCAGCAGATGGGCGATCAGATTTGAGAGGCTGGGAGAATTAAGCAGCCGGTCGTTGGTTCGAGTCCAACAGGGGGCGGTTGGGCTGGGGCCGCAGGGCCCTCAGCACCGCCAGGGCAAGGGCCAGCAGTAGCAACGGAGTATCCCCCCAACGCACGTAGGGAGTCCACTGGCGCAGCGGCATCACCACAAACTGCGCTGTAGCCGCTACCGACGGCGGCAACTGGCTCACCACCTGGCCGCGGGGATTGATGAGCATGCTGGGACCCGTGTTGGCCGCACTCACCAGCCAGCGGCCGGTTTCGATCGCACGCAGCTGGGCGAGGGCGACAAATTGTCGCTGCAACTGGGCTGGATAGGGATCAAGGTTGGCACTGGCGAGGAGCCACAGCGCCCCTGTGCGCACCGCCTGGGCGAGGGCCGCCCCATCTGCGAGTTCGTAGCAGATCATCCCAGCCACCGGACCAGCGGGCCGGGCCAGCAGCCTGGATGCCGGGCCAGGCTCCACCCCCCCTACGGCAGAGAGCCCCGCCCAGCGCACAAGGCCGGCCAACGGCACCCACTCGCCGAGCGGTACGAGCCGGTGTTTGTCGAGCCAACCACTGGGGCTGGTTTCGCCAGGTTGGAAGCGCAACAAGCTGCTGCGCTGCTCGAGCCGATCGCCCTGCTCGTGCCAGCGAAATCCCCCACCGATCAATTCCAGCGGCGCGGGTTGATCGAGCTGGGGCTCGATTCCCAGGGCCCCCTCAGGCAGCACCACCAGATTGGCCGCCTGGTGCTGCCCCTGGGCCAAGGCGGCCCACAGGCGGCGCTGCAGCACCAGGCGCTGGCTGGGCAACAATTTCTCCCGCGTGGGGATGGCTGTCTGCAGCACCAGCACCCGCTCTGACGCCAGGGCAGGGCTTTGCAGGGGCTGGGCCGATAGGGCCAGGGCCCCGGCCCCATGGCTGATCAACACCAGAGCCGCCGCCGCGGCCAGCCAGCGCTGCCGCCCCCCAGCACCGGCTGCAAGCCCCCGCCACAACAACCAGCCCATCAACAGCTGCACAGCACCAACCAGGGCACTGCCGCCCAACGCAGCCAGCCCCGCCAAGGCAGGGTCGCCGGGTAGGGCCACCGCTCCCAACCCCAGCCAGAAGAGCGGCCCCTTGGCCAAGAGTGTTTCGCCAAGACCCCAGAGCAGGGCCAGCAGCAGAGCCGTCGTCCAACGACGCGGGTCGAGGCGGGTGGCCAACCAGAGCCACAGCGCCACCAGGCTGCCGCCCAACGCACTGATCAAAGCCAGTAGCAACAGGCAGAGGGGCAGGCTGAGGGGACCCGGCACACCGATCCAATCCAGCGGATGCAGGGCCAACAACCAGCGATGGCTGAGCGCCACCGCCGCGGTCCCCCAAGCAAAGCCCCGCCCACCGATCGCCCAGGCCCGCTTGGGGGGCAGGGCGGTCAGGCTCCACAGCCCCGCCAAAGCCAGCCAAAGCAACGGCGGCCACCCCAGCGGTGGCAGCGCTATGCCCGCCAATAGGCCGCAAGCTACGGCCACCAGCCAAGGAGAGGGAAACCGCCTGTGGACGTCAGACATCACTGCAATCTGGATGAGCAGGACCAAGGAGGAGGTCTGCATGATGGAGGCTGCCGGGCGTCGCCTGCACTGAATCCATGGACCCAAACAACCCCATCCAGCAGCTGCTCCTGCGGGGGCTGGGCACCACCTCCCTGGTGAGAGAGCGACTGCGCTCGGTCACCCAGGACTGGGTGCGCAGCGGCAAGCTCGATCCCAACCAGGCTTCGGCCCTGGTTGACGAGGTGCTCAAGGCGCTGCGGGGCGACACCCCCGAACTCGAGGAGCAGGCAGGCCGTCAGCTCGAGCGCAACAAGGATCAGCTGCTTCAGGATCTGGGCTTGGCTCGGCAGCGTGAACTCGATGAACTGCGCGGACGCCTCGATCGTCTGGAACAGACCCTGCGCCAAGAGCTCAACCAGCGCCATAACCCCAGCGGCAGCACGGTCGCTGGCCCAGCAGGCAGCCAACCGGAGAGACAGAACAGCAGTGGCGGGCCCAGCTAAAGCATCTGTGCCCGGCGACTCGGCAGAATCAGGCCAACTTCGGGTCCGTCATGCGCGACATCCTGATCAGTTCGGCCGTTTGTGTGGCCTGTTTGCTGCTGGCCTTCGTGAGCCAGCTGGTCAACCCCACCACGGTTGCGGCGGCAGCACCCCAGGGTGCAGAGGCCCCCACCACCGCCCTGAGCGGAATGCCCATCAGCAACCCTTCGGGCCGCAGCGCACCAAGCCTGGGCCGCATTGAGCTCGATCCAGACAACCCCAACCCCATTTTGTTTGCCATGGCACCTGACGCAACCGGCTCCAACCCCGCCCATGGCGATCTGGCCCAAGCCGGCGCCCTCGGGGCCGACCTGGTAGCCCCCAAGGAACGCAGCACCCCGAGCGGCCTGCGCATCACCGATCTCGTCATCGGCGATGGCGCCGAAGCCGTCAGCGGCGAGATGGTCGCGGTCAACTACCGCGGCACCCTCGAAAATGGCAAGGAATTTGACAGCAGCTACGGCAGGGGGCCCTTCTCCTTTCCCCTGGGCGGTGGCCGGGTGATCCGCGGCTGGGATGAGGGGGTAGCGGGCATGAAGGTGGGCGGCAAGCGCAAGCTGGTGATCCCCCCCGACCTGGCCTACGGCGAGCGCGGGGCCGGCGGGGTGATCCCTGCCAACGCCACGTTGATCTTCGAAGTGGAACTGCTGCAGGTGGGCCGCTAAGCGGGCCGGATACCCCCACCGGAGCGTCGAGGGTCGGAACCTGTAACGATCGTTAGGATGCCGCGGCCGTCGGGCACTCCGTTCGGCATCACCCAGCAACCGACCCTGTTCCATGGCTCACACGCTGCCCGCGCTGCCCTACGACCTCGACGCGCTCGAGCCCCATATCTCGCGCCAGACCCTCGAGTTTCATCACGGCAAGCACCACAACGCCTACGTCACCAACCTCAACAACCTGGTGGCTGGAACCGACCTGGAGGGCAAGGGCCTCGACGAGACCATCACGGCCGTGGCTGGAGACGCGGCCAAGGCCGGTGTCTTCAACAATGCAGCCCAGGTCTGGAACCACAGTTTCTACTGGCAGTGCATCAAGCCCGGCGGCGGCGGTCTGCCCACAGGCGCCCTGGCCGACAAGATCAATGCTGACTTCGGCAGCTTCGATGCCTTTGCTGAGCAGTTCAAAACTGCCGGAGCGACCCAATTCGGCAGTGGCTGGGCCTGGCTCGTTCTGGATGGCGGCACGCTGAAAGTCACCAAGACTGCCAATGCCGATCTGCCTCTGGCCCATGGCCAGAAGGCCCTCCTCACCATGGATGTGTGGGAGCACGCCTATTACCTCGACTACCAGAATCGTCGCCCCGATTACATGACCACCTTCCTCGACAAGCTGGTCAATTGGGACTTCGTGGCCGCAAATCTCGCTGCCGCCTGATCTGTGAGTGGGTCATAAGCCCCATAAGCCCTCGCCAGCAAACGGCGAGGGCTTTTTGCTTTGAACTCCCCCACTCAAACCAGCACCAGCCCCAGCTCCAGCCATACAAGCTCCAGCCATACCAACAAACGCGCTGCCGTGCTGATGCAGCTCTAAACGCGGGGTTCCATTGGCCGCGCCGCCGGCACTACCGCCGCCGGCGGAATCCACATGGCATCGCCATAGGAAAAGAAACGGTACTGATGCTCGATGGCCTCGGCATACAGCTCCAACAAGCGCTTGCGGCCGATCAACGCACTCACCAGCAGCAGCAATGAACTCTTGGGCAGGTGAAAGTTGGTCAACAGGCCCTGCACCACCGCAAAGCGATAACCCGGCTGGATCACCAGGTTCACCGGACCGGTATGGGGGCTCAGCCGGCCGCCATGCAGCTTGGCCACGGCCTCAAGGCTGCGCACGCTGGTGGTGCCCACAGCAATCACCCGGCCACCCCGCTGCCGGCAGGCATCGACGGCGGCCACCAACTCTGGAGTGACCTCAACCCACTCGCTGTGCAGCTCGAGCTGGCGGAGGTCTTCAGTTTCAACCGGCCTGAAGGTACCTAGGCCCACATGCAGGGTGGTGGTGGCCAACGCCACCCCCCTGGCCTTGATCGCTGCCAACAGTGCATCACTGAGGTGCAGGCCCGCGGTGGGAGCTGCCACAGCTCCGGGGCGGGCTGCGTAGCGGGTCTGGTAGCGCTCGTTGTCGTCGTGGTCGTGACTGGTGATGTAGGGCGGCAGGGGGATGGCCCCGTAGCGCAGCAGCAGCGGCTCCAGCGCCGCCGCATCCCCGCACTCAGCCGCAAACTGCATGATCCGACCGCCTGTTTCAGGGTCGCGGCCCAGCACTTCAACGGCCAAGGGGGGCTGGCCTGCGGCCACCAGCTCAAGCCAGTCACCCGGACGCAGACGCTTGGCCGGTTTGGCCAGGCATAGCCAACGCCCTGGCCCTGGCGCCACGAGCTCTGCCGCCAGGGAGGCCGGTGGCTGCCAGGGCTCGAGCACCAGCAGCTCCACCGCACCACCACTGGCGCGGCGGGCCTGCAGCCGTGCCCGCAGCACGCGGGTGTCGTTGACCACGAGCAGGTCTCCGGGCTGGAGCTCCTGCTCCAGATCCCACACGCTCAAGTGCCGGGCATGGGGGGAGGTCCCCTGCCCAGCTGGATCCACCGACAACAGGCGGGCGGCATGGCGAGGTTCGACTGGCCGTTGGGCGATCCGCTCAGCCGGCAAGTCGAAGTCGTAGCTCGAGAGGCTCAGATCAGCAGGATCTTGCGCCGTAGGACTAGCGCTGAGGTCTGCCGGGACGGCACCCCCAGACGGATCAGAAGGCGAGGCTTTCAGGGTTGGTTTCGATCAGCTGGGCCAGGTCTTTGAGGAAGGCGGCCGCATGGGCGCCGTAAATGGTGCGGTGATCGCAGGTGAGGTTGACCTGCATCTGTTTCTTAACGGCGATCGAGCCGTCCTTGCCGGCCACCACGGTGGGGCGTGAAGCCGCCACCGCCAGGATCGCACCGGTGCCTGGAGGCAGGATCGCGTCGAAGCGATCCACCCCAAACATGCCGAGGTTGGAGAGCGTGAAGGTGCCGGTGCTGTACTCGTTGGGCTGCAGCTGCTTGGAGCGGGCCCGGGCCACCAGGTCGGCCCAATTGCGGGCCATGGTGTAGATGTCGGTGGTGTCGGCGTTGGCCAAGACCGGCGTGATCAGGCCACCGTCTTCCATCGCCACCGCCACCGCCACATTGATGGCAGCGGGGTAGACCATCCCGGCCTCCGTGGTGGCCGCATTCACCTGGGGATGGCGGGCCAGCACCACACCCACCGCCTTGGCCAGGAGGGCCGTCATGGTGACGCCCTTGCCTTTGACCTGTTTGTAGAAGGCGTCGAGCTTGTCGGTGGTGATGGTGTAGCCCACCCGGAAACACGGCACCGCCAGGCTGGCGATCATGTTGCGGTTAACGGCCTGCTGCAGGGTGTTGAAGGCCACGGTGTCACCGGGGCGTCCAAATGCTTCGCCGATGGGGGCCGGGGCGGCAGATCCGTTGCCAGCGGCCGCTGCCGATCCAGCCGGCAAAGCCGTAACAGCCGGACCGCTGCCCTCGGCCACCCGGGGCACGCTGATCGGCTGACCCGTGGCGGCGAGCACGTCTTCGGCCTGAATGCGGCCATGGGGACCACTGCCCCGCAGGGACTCCAGGGCCACGCCCAATTGGCCGGCCAGTTTCTTGGCCCGGGGGCTGGCCACCACCCGGCCGCTGGCCGTGGAGGCCAGCGCCACATCGGCCAGCGGCCGGGTGGTGGGCACCACGGAGGACACCACGGAGGGGCTTGGCTGGGCCGGGGTCACGGCTGGAGCCGGGGCGGGAGTGGCTGCAGCTGGAGCTGGCGTTGCAGCTGGTGCTGGAGGCGCGGCTGGAGCTGGGGCAGCAGCAGCGGGTGCCGCTGGCGCCTTCGCGGCGATCTCGGCGATCTCGGCCTCGGTTTCGACGATCAGGCCAATGGTTTCGCCCACTGGAGCCGTGCCGCCTGCCCCAATCAAAACCGCCGCCAAAAAACCGTCCTGAAAGGACTCGACGTCCATGTCGGCCTTGTCGGATTCGACCACCAGCACCGACTCACCCCGGGCCACCCGATCACCGGGCTTTTTGAGCCACTCGACGATCTTGCCCTCCGTCATGGTGGAGGAGAGGGCGGGCATGAAGATGTCGTGGGTGGCCAACGGAGGTCTGCCGCGCGAATGGGGTCAATTTTACGCAGCCGCTTTGTTTAAAGGCCGCCTTCGATCGCCTCGATCACACCGTCGCGCACCAGCACCGCCGCCTGCAGCTTTTCGACCAGGTTGTCGCCCACCTGGACGGTGCAGAAGCTTTCGAGCTGGCCCTGCTCAACGATCTGCTCCATCTCGAGATCACGCACCTGGCGCTGTTGCTCGAGCATCTGACGTTTCTGCTCCTCGAGCTCAGCCCGCTTGACGCCCACCTGCTGCTGAATATCGGCCACCTGGTCTTGCACGCGGGGGTCGAGGGGGTTGGCGCTCTGGCGGCGAATCTCCTCGATCACCTGCTGGCCCTCTTGCTCGAGCTGGGCCAGCTGGGCATCCGAATTGCTGAGCGCGGTGCTGATCTCGCGCTCAGCATCCTCTTTCCAACGGGGCGTCACCACAGCCCGCACCGTGATCGTGCGCTTGATCGAGAGGCTGGTGCCGTTGCTCATGGATCCAGAAAGGCAGCCCACAGGCTGTCAGCCGGGTCGCAGCTGGTCAACGACGGTTGGCCGAACCCCCACGACCCCGCCTGGGCCCATCCCCGGTGCTTGAGTCCAAATTCAGCGGCCTCCCACAGCCATCGGCCTGGAGGCATAGAGGTCGGCCATCGCGGCGGCGTCCCGGTGGGCGATCCGGTCACGGCGCTGCTTGAGGGTCTGGGTGAGCAGGCCGTTGTCGATCGAAAAGGGCTCCACCAGCGCCACCGCCAGCAGGCTTTCATCGGCCCTGGCCCCCGGGCGGCTGACCAGGATCCGGTTGCACTCGCGGCAGAGCGCCTTGAGCAGGGCGGGCCCGGCCCCCAGGCCCTGAGCTGCAGCCCAGGCCTGTAGGGCTTCGCCGCGGGGGACCAGCAGGGCGGCGAGCTTGCGCTGGTCCTGGCCCACCACCATCACCTGCTCAATCAGGGGGCTGGCCACCAAGGCCTCCTCCAGCGGACCGGGCTCAATGTTTTCACCGCTGCTCAGCACGATGGTGTCCTTGAGACGACCGCTGAGCACCAGCGAGCCATCGGCCAGCAGGTAGCCCAGGTCGCCGGTGTCAAACCAGCCCTCGGCATCCAGCACCCTGGCGCTGGCATCTGGCTTGTGGAAGTAGCCCGCCATCACCTGGGGGCCCTTCGCCAGCACCAGACCCCGCTGGCCGATCGCCTGCGGGGTGCGGTGCTCGGGGTCCACGATCCGAACGGCCGTGCCCGGCAACGGCTGGCCCGAGCTGCCGCGGCGGTTGCACCAGGCGCGGCGGCAGGTGAGCACCGGACTGGTCTCGGTGAGGCCGTAGCCAACCAGCAACTCAATGCCGATCGCCTCAAAAAAGGCATCCACGTGGATGGCCAGGGCCCCACCACCGCTGATCGCCGTGCGCAGGCGCCCGCCCACCAACTGGGTGCGCACCTTGGGCCAGAGGAGGGCCGCGGCCAGGCGATGCAGGGGCCAGCGCAGGGCGGCCTCGGCTCCAGCTGTGAGGCGGCGGGCCAGGGGCTCCGGAGCCAGGGTGAGATCGACGGCCTGGCGACGCCTCAGGCTGGTGGCACGGCTGTTGGCCAACGCCGACCTAATCAGGCGCGCTCGGGCGGCCGGCATGCTGGCCAGGGCGTCCTCAAACCCCGAGAGCAGCGCTTCCCAGAGCCGGGGCACGCTGATCATGTAATGGGGCCGCACCGCCTGAAGGTCGCTGCGCAGCTGCTTGAGGGTGGTGTAGGCCTGGCGGCAGCCACACGAGAGCAGAAAATATTCGGCGCTGCGCTCGTAGGCATGCCAGATCGGCAACACGCTCAGCACCCGATCGCCCGGCCGAGGTGACACCGCCACCCCCAGGGTGCGCAGCTGGTGCAGCAGGTTGGTGTGGCTGAGGGGCACACCCTTGGGCTGGCCGGTGGTGCCCGAGGTGTACAGCAAGGTGGCGAGGTCCGGGTCTGGTGCTGGAGCCCCATTTGGAGCTCCAAATGGGGCTCGCGATGGGGCCTGCAGCGGGGATTCCAGCGGGGATTGGGCCCTGGCCCCATGCTCTAGGAACTGATCCCAGCTCAGACAGGGCAGCGCTGGCGCCTCAGGACCCAGCTCCCCTTGCAGCAGGACCACAAAGCGCAGCCGGCCCAGCTGGGCACCGCCAAGGGCCAGTTTCTCGAGCAGCGCAGCTGATTCGATCACCAGACCGATCGCACCGGCATCCTCGAGGATGTAGAGGAGCTCCTCGGCTGGGGCCGCACTGCCGCGCACCGCATCGGCTGCGCCGCAACGCATCAGACCCTGATCGGCCTGCAGCCAGCGGGGGCCGTTCTCAGCAAACAGGGCCACCACCTCACCGGCGCCAACCCCCAGGGCCGCAAAGCCAGCTGCCGCCAACTCGATGCCCTGGTGCAGCTGGCGGTAGCTGAGGGTTTGCGGGGGATCGGCGTGGGGTGCCTCCAGGGCGATGGCGTCGCCGTGCCGCTGGGCCAACTCGGCCCAGAGCTGATCCAGGCGAGTGAGGTGGCTCCAATCGCTGCGCAGGGCCAGAGCCTGGCGGTCGCGGTGGCTGGGCTGCCACTCCACGACAGCAGGGGCACCAGACAAGGAGGCACGGAGCACGGGTCAACACGGTCGGTGGCCCAGCGATACCACCGGCTCCAGCTCGTTGCCAAGGCCCAGCCGCATCGCGGCCTGGATGTGATCGTCAGGAGCAACGGTCCAACTCCTGTAAGGTTCTGTGATTAACCCCACTTAGCGGGGCCCTCTGGTATCCCCGCTCGGGTCAGGTTCCAGCGGGCCATTCGGTCGCCTCCTCTGAGCTTTCACGAGGATCGAAGCCCTTGACCACAATGATTCAGGCCTCTGGCCTGGAGCTTCAGCCTGCCGTCGTGTACTGCGAAGGTCACTTTGGCGATCTCGACGGCAAAACGGCCAATGGGTTGGTGCGCCACTGCGAGGCCTACCGAATCACCGCTGTGATCGATAGCCGTCTGGCGGGTTGCGACGCCGGCATGGTGCTCGATGGGGTGGCCAACGGCATCCCCGTCGTGACCGATCTGGCGGCAGCCCTAGCCCTGGCCGCTCCCGCCGCCGAGATGTTGATCTACGGCATCGCCCCCAGCGCCGGCCTCTTGCCGCCCGTCGACCGGCTGATGCTGCTGGCCGCGTTAACTGCCGGGCTCAGCGTGGTCAATGGGCTGCGCGACTACCTGGCCGACGACCCTGAATGTGCGGCCATGGCCGCAGCCAACAATGTGGCGATCGTGGATGTGCGCCGGCCGCCAGCCCTCAAGGATCTACGGCTGTTTTCAGGCCGCATCGGCTCGGTGGCATGTCGCCGCATTGCGGTGCTGGGTACCGACGGGGCCATCGGCAAGCGCACCACCGCCACCCTGCTGGTGCAGGCCCTCAACAACCAGGGCATCCACGCCGTCTTGGTGAGCACGGGCCAAACCGGGCTCATGCAAGGGGGTCGCTATGGAATGGCCCTCGATGCGATTCCCTCCCAGTTTTGCTCAGGAGAAGTGGAGGCCGCGGTGCTGAAGGCCTGGGATACAGAGCATCCCCAAGTGATCGTGATCGAGGGCCAAGGGGCCCTCAGCCACCCGGCCTATTTGTCGTCGGCCTTCATCTTGCGGGGCAGCGAGCCCCAGGCCGTGATTCTTCAGCATGCGCCGCGGCGCCAGAAGTTAAGTGATTTCCCGATGGTGGCGATGCCCACTCCCGCCAGTGAAATCCGCCTGATCGAGGCCTTTGCCAAAACAACGGTGATCGGGTTAACCCTCAACCACGAAGGCATGAATGACCCCGAAATCGGGGCGGCGATTGCGCTCTATGAGGCCGAGCTGGGCATTCCAGCCACTGATGCCCTCAAGCGCTCACCAGATCGGCTCGTGCAGATGGTGGTGCGCGCCTTCCCCGAACTTGGACCCGAGCTGGTGGCGGGCCGTCTTTGAGCACCCCGCGGCTCGAGATCCATCTCGACCGCCTTCACCACAACGCGCTGACGCTGGTGACCCGGCTGGCCCGCCGTGGCATCGCCATCACCGCCGTGAGCAAGGCGATCCTCGGACTGCCCGAGATCGTGCACACCTGGGCCGCCGCCGGGGTGTCCTCCATCGGCGACGCCCGCGTTGAGACCCTTGAAGCCCTGGCGCGCCAAGGAATCACCCTGCCAATGGTGCTGATCCGGGCGCCACTGCTGAGCCAGGTGGATCGGGTGGTGGCCGTCGCAGGCATCAGCCTCAACAGCGAACCTGAAACAATTCGGCGCCTGGCCGCCGCTGCGCAACGGCAGGGCCGGCGCCATGGCGTGGTGCTGATGGTGGAGCTCGGGGATCGACGGGAGGGACTGCTGCCCCGGGATCTGGATGCCGCCGCCGCACTGACACTTCAATGCCCAGCGCTGGAGCTGGTAGGCCTTGGCACCAACCTCGGCTGCCAGCACGGGGTGGTGCCCGATGGCATCAACATGGCCGCCCTCTCGGCCCTGGCCGTGGGTCTCGAAGCCCGCTTCAGGATTCACCTGGGGCTTGTGTCGGGGGGCAATTCAGCCAATCTCAGCTGGCTCGAGCACGCCCAAACCACAGGTCGAATCAATCACCTGCGCCTCGGTGAAGCCCTGCTGCTCGGCCGTGAACCCCTGGCGCGCCGGCCGATCGCCTCCTTGCACACCAACGCGTTTCAACTGGTGGCGGAAGTGATTGAAGCCCGCGTCAAGCCCAGCCGCCCCCTGGGCGAGCGCGGGCGCACCAGCTTTGATCAAATCCCCCTGCTGGAGGCTGATGCCGGTGAGCACCAACGGGCCTTGCTGGCCATTGGCATTCAGGATGTGGATCCTGCGGGCTTGCGGCCACCCGCGGGCCTGCGCATCCTGGGGGCCTCCAGTGATCACCTGGTGGTAGAGCGGCCCGCCAAGCCCCTGGAGCTGGGCGAAGAAGTGACCTTTGGACTCGATTACAGCGCCTTGCTGCGCGCCATGACATCGCCCTTTGTGCAACGCCATTTCTGCGCTGGCACTGAGCCCACCAGGCCAACTGGGCCCCTCAGCCAGGTCACGCCGCGATCGCCGGGGGCAGCCCTCACCAGGGAGGCAGCGCTTCACCGCCGTAGGGCTGCCGCAACGCCAAGCTGAACTCGCCGGCAAAGGCGTCCAACAGGTGGGGGCGCACCGCCTGGGGCGTGAGGCCTGGAAGCCAATCACTGAGGCGACCAACCGGCCGATCAGCGATGCCGCAGGGCACGATGGCGCCAAAACCATCCAGATCACAGTTCACATTGAGGGCCAGGCCGTGCTGGCTGATCCAGCGGCGAGCCCCCACCCCAATTGCCGCCAGTTTGCGACCCTCAAGCCAGACCCCGGTCTGGCCAGGGCTGCGTTCGCCCACCAGCCCAAACCGCGCCAACACGTCGATCACCACCTGCTCCAAGGCGCGCAAATAACGATGCAGATCGGCCCCATGGCGCTGCAGATTGAGCACCGGATAGAGCACCAGCTGGCCAGGAGCATGGTGGGTGACCTCCCCTCCCCGATCAATCCGAAACAGCGGCAACGGCGGATCAGCCGGATCAAAACCCAGGAAGGCCTCGCTGGCGCCGCGGCCCAGGGTGTAACAGGGTTGGTGCTCCAGCAGCAACACGGCATCGGGGCCATTTGGATCGGCCAGCAGGCGCTCCTGCAGCCGGCGCTGGGCTGCCCAACCCCGCGCAAAGGGCACGGCCGCCGCAGGGCTGCCCGAAGGTTCAAAAAGGATTGCGTCGCTGTTGGGGGTTGCCATGGAGTCTTCCTAGCCTTGGGACATCCAGAGCACAGGAGGCCTTGACGACCTAATGAAACTGCTCATCCACGGCCGCAATCTCGAGGTGACCCCGGCGATCCGGGACTACACCGAAACCAAGCTCACCCGCGCCATCAACCACTTCGAGGGGATGGTGAAAGAAGCCGATGTGCACTTGTCGGTGGCCCGCAACCCCCGGGTACCCCAGCAGACCGTCGAGGTGACGATGTTTGCCAACGGCACGGTGATTCGTGCCCAGGAACGCAGCGACAACCTCTACGCCAGCATCGACCTGGTGGCCAGCAAGCTGACCCGCCAGCTCAATCGGTTTCGCGAGCGGCTGCATGAGCGCACCCATGGGCCGGTGCACCGTTCGGCCCGCGATGAAGAGGCCGGTGCCGCCACCCTGCCACCGCCCGGCGCCAACCTCACCGACGGCAAGGAGCCCACAACTCCCAGCCGAGGCGTGCGGCGCAAGTATTTCGACATGCCGGCCATGGACGTGGAGGAGGCCCTGCACCAGCTCGAGATGATCGACCACGATTTCTACGTGTTTCGCGAGAAGAGCACCGGTCAGATCCAGGTCGTGTACCACCGCAACCATGGTGGTTTCGGGTTGATTCAGGCTAAAGCGTGAGAGCGGAACGCCCCGACCTCGCCCCGCTGATCGACCACGCCCAGCTCGATCCCCACGCTGGGCTTGAAGCCATCCAACGCTGCTGCGATGAGGCCCGTCACTTCGGCTTTGCCGGGGTTTGCGTGGCCTCGCGCTGGCTGGCCGTGGCCCGGGAACGGCTGCCAAGGGATGGCTCCGGCCCAGGTGGCGTACCCAGGCTGGTGGCGGTGGTGGGCTTTCCCTTTGGGGCGATTCCGCCCCAGATCAAACAGGCCGAAGCGGAGCTCGCTGCCGAGCTCGGAGCCGATGAGCTCGATGTGGTTCCCGATTTCGGCGCCCTTGCCGACCTCGACTCCTCCACCCTGCTGGCTGACCTGGCCGGCGTAGCCGAGCTGGGCCTGCCATTCAAGGTGATCCTCGAGGCTGGCAGGCTTGAACCCGAAGCCCTGGCCCTGCTGGTCGAGGTGAGCATCGATGTGGGTGCCACGTTTTTGAAAACGGGATCGGGCTTTGGGCCGCCAGCCACCGTGGCCCAGGTCATGCAGCTGCGCGAACTGGCCCGGGGCCGGGCTGCGATCAAGGCCTCAGGAGGGATCGCCAGCCTCGAGACAGCCCTGGAGCTGGTGGAGGTGGGCGCCACCCGATTGGGCACCAGCCGCGGCGTGGCCCTGATGCAATCCCTCCGGGCCGGGGCTTGAAGCGCACCATGGCTGGGGCAAACCATGCCTGAGCACCCCCATGCCTGAGCAGGGCATTGAAGGCTTGGTGCTCAGCAGCAAGCCCCTGGGCGAAAACGATCGCCTGCTGGTGGTCTTGAGCGATTCTGAGGGGCTACTGCGGCTGGCGGCCCCAGGGGCCCGGCGGCCCAAAAGCAGCCTGGCTGCGGCGGTTCCACTGGCCCATCTGCGGCTGCAGATCGGTGGCCGCAGCGGCCTGCGCCGACTTCGTCAGCTGCAGATGGTGCGCCATTACGGCACCCTGGGCCAACGGCTCGAGACGCTCGCCGCGGCCCAGGCCCTCTCGGAGCTGGCGTTGGCCCTGGTGCCCACAGGCAGCCCCGCCCCCGGCATGCTCGGCAACCTCCTGATGCAGCTGGGCCGGCTTGAGGTGCTGGTGAGCGACGCCAGCCCCCACCTGGAGGCCCTCGCGGTCGCAGTGCAGGGCGGCGTGCATCTGCTGGCGTTGGGTGGCTATGCCCTGCCGCTGCAGAGCTGCGCCCGCACCGGAGTGGCGCTGGAGCCCCCCCTGGGCCACTGGGACTGGCGCTGCAGCCTGCTGCCAGCCGAAGGCCTGGCCATCGGAGCCATCGCCGGCGCCCGGGTGGTGCTGAATGCCTCCGAGCTCGCCCTGCTGCAACGGCTGCCGCGGCCCAGCTTGCCGCGGCGCCGCGATGGGGAGCTGATGGGCCCCCAGCCGGTCTGGCTGCATCTGCTCGACGTGATCGAGAGCTGGTGCCAAGAGCACCTGGGCCCACAACCTCGAGCGCTGAGGCTGCTGCGCGGCTGCTACGACAACATGGCCCAACAGACCCCGTTATCCGCGAGACAGCAATCTTGAAGGGCCCAGGCAACGCAACGGGATTGCAAGCTGTGCTGGCGCTGCCGGACTTCAGACGGCTCTGGATCGGCCAGATCTTTTCGCAGCTGGCTGACAAGTTCTACATCGTGTTGATGGTGTTTCTGATCGCCCAGGCCTGGGTGAGCGACACACCGCAGAGCAATCCGGCCCTGGCCGAGGCAGCGGCGGCGATGCGCCTTGACCTGGAGACCAGGGCCCAGATGATCACCCTGCTGGCCACAGGCATCTACGTGGCCAACACCATCCCCGCCATGGTGCTGGGCACGGTGGCGGGGGTATGGGCCGACCGCTGGCCCAAGCGGGGTGTGATGGTGGCCTCCAACGCCCTGCGGGCCCTGCTGGTGCTGTTGGCGCCCCTGTGCATGCTCAGCGGGCCGCAGTGGCTTGGACTGAGCTGGGGCTACTGGGGATTGGTGGTGATGACCTTCCTCGAATCAGTGCTGACCCAGTTCTTTGCTCCGGCGGAGCAGGCCGCCATCCCTTTGCTGGTGCCACCGGGGCTCCTGCTGGCGGCCAATTCCCTCTATCAGGCCACCAGCATGGGGGCCACGATCGTGGGCTTTGCCCTCGGCGATCCAATCCTGCGGCTGCTCAGAACCCTGCTCGCGCAGGTCGGCCTCCCCGGCGGTGAATTCGTGCTGCTGCCGCTCTGCTACGGAGTGGCCGCTGTGGCGATTAGCAGGATCCAGCTCGAAGAAGCCCCCCGACCCCTCCGGGAGGCAAGCGTCTGGCAGGAGATCGGCGAGGGCCTGGCCGTATTGCGCAACACGCCAAGCGTGCGCAGCGCCATGATTCAACTTGTGTTGCTCTACAGCCTGCTGGCCGCCCTGTACGTGCTGGCGATCAGCCTGGCCTCCCTGATCCCAGGGCTCGGACCCACCCAATTTGGAACTCTGCTGGCGATGAGTGGCCTGGGTTTGGCGGTGGGGGCCGTGGCGGTGGCCCAGCTGGGCAGTGGCCTCAACCGACGCCGTCTGGCGGCGGCCGGCCTGGGCACCATGGCCTGGTCCCTGGTGCTGCTCGGCCAGCTGCGCGGCAGCCTGGTCTTCACGCTGCTGCTCTGTGCCCTGCTGGGGGTGGGCGCGGCCCTGCTCGCGATCCCCGCCCAAACCACCATCCAAGAAGACACCCCTGCGGCCATGCGAGGCAAGGTGTTTGGTCTGCAAAACAACCTGATCAACGTGGCCTTGAGCCTGCCGCTGGTGTTGGCGGGTGCCGTGGTGAGCCGGTATGGCCTGCTGCCGGTGCTCTGGATCCTGGCGGCCATCGCCCTGCTAGCCGCGCTGATCGAGCGGCCCTGGCAAGCGGGTTAAGGGCCTCAGCGCTGTTAGCGTTCGCCCCAGGTTGGGGCGCTTTGGTGGCTCACGTTGCCTGGCTGGGCAAGAAATCGCCGTTTTGCGGCAACGTCACCTACGGCCTGACCACAACCCATGCCTTGCGCAACCGCGGGCACAGCATCAGTTTCATTCACTTCGACACCCCCGCCGGCAGCCTGGGGCGGCTCGGAGGTATCGACCGCCCAGGTCCATCTGCCCTCGAAAGTGTCGACATCGACCCCCCCAGCGGCGACGGCTACAACCCGGAGGTGGCCCTGCCCTACCTGGTGAAGGGCCAGGTGTACACAATCCCGTCCCTTGGGGCCCAGCGCGAGTTGCGCGCCTCCCTGGAACGGCTGCGGCCCGATTTGGTGCACGCCAGCCTCACCCTTTCGCCCCTCGATTTCCTGCTGCCCGATCTCTGCCAGCAGCTGGGCCTGCCGCTGGTGGCCACCTTCCACCCGCCCTTTGACGCCAGCCTGCGCAACCTCACCGCCGGCACCCAGCAGCTCACCTATCAGCTCTATGCCCCATCCCTGGCCAAATTCGACCGGGTGATTGTGTTTTCGGAGCTACAAGCCGAGGTCCTGCAGCGTTTGGGGGTGCCCGCCGATCGCCTGGCGGTCATCCCCAACGGGGTGGACACCACCCTGTGGTGCCCAGGCCATCCCAGCAGCGACAGCCCAGAACTGGCCGATCTACGGCGGCGGTTTGCAGGCCGCCGGGTCTTTCTGTACATGGGTCGGGTTGCCACCGAAAAAAACGTGGAGGCCCTGCTCAAGGCCTGGCGACTGGTGCGGCCGCACGGCTGTGTGCTCGTGATCGTGGGCGACGGACCGGTGCGCAGCAACCTGCAACAAACCATCGGCGAAGAAGCAGGCGTGGTCTGGTGGGGCTACGAACCCAGCCTGGAGCGGAGGGTGGCCTTCCAGCAACTGGCCGAGGTTTTTGTGCTGCCTTCACTGGTGGAGGGGCTGTCGCTGTCGTTGCTGGAAGCGATGGCCGCCGGCAGCGCCTGCGTGGCCACCGATGCCGGTGCCGATGGCGAGGCCCTCGATGCTGGCGCCGGCATCGTGATCAGCACCCAAGGCGTCACCACCCAGCTGCGCACCCTGCTGCCGGTCTTGCGGGATCAACCGGTGCTCACGGCCGAGCTGGGGCGGCGAGCCCGGGCCCGCGCCCTGGAGCGCTACACCCTCACCGGCAACATCGACGCGCTCGAACAGCTCTACCGGCAGCTGGTACCCAGCCGCTCGAGCCCCCTCGCCGCTTAGCAGCTCAGATGATGGCCAGTGGAGCACCCGCCACTGAGCCCAACGCTGAGCTCAACACTCACCCCATCACACCCAGCCTTTCAACGTTTCAGCAACGCCAATGGTTTCAGCAACGTCAATAGTTTCAGCAACATCAATAGTTTCAGCAACGTCAATGGTTTCAACGATCGCAGCCAGCGCCGCGGCCGGATCAGCAGCCGTGGTGATTGGCCGGCCGATCACCAGATGGCTGGCACCGGCTGCGAGGGCTTCAGCGGGCGTCATCACCCGGGCCTGATCTCCCCTGGGGCTGCCAAGCGGGCGGATGCCAGGGGTCACCAGGGCAAAGGGAGCTGGGTGCGCCTTGCGCAGTGCGGCCACCTCCAACGGTGAGCACACACAACCGCCGATGCCGGCAGCCGCCGCCAACCGGGCCAGCTGCGACACGTAGGCAGCGATCGGCATGTCGATGCCGAGCTCAGCAGCAAAGCGTTTCGCCTCCCAGCTGGTGAGCACGGTCACGGCAAGGAGGGTGGCGGCCGCCAGGCCCTCCTTGCCGGCCTGCTCGAGCACCGCATCCTGCGCAGCCCGCAGCGCCTCGCTCCCGGCACAGGCATGGACGGTGATCAGCTCGGCACCGAGGGCAGCGGCGCTGCGGCAGGCACCAGCCATGGTGGCGGGGATGTCGTGGAACTTCAGGTCGAGGAAGACCCGTTTGCCCTGCTCGCGCAGCTGGGCCACCACCGCCGGCCCGCCGGCCACATAGAGCTCAAGCCCCACCTTGACCCAGCCCAGCTCGGGCAGCAACGCCGACAACGCCAGGGCCTGCTGCGGGCCCAATCCATCGAGGGCCACGATGATCTGATCGGCACTCGACCGCGCTTCACGCACCGCGCTGACCACTCCCATCTCGCTGGCTCCGAAGCTACGCCGAAGCCCGCCAGCTCAAACTCAGCGGCCAGTCTCCAATCCCCAACCCGGGTCGTCATCAACCAGCCAACAGGCGCCTGAAGGTCTTCTTGCCCAGTTGCAGCACCTTGCCGTGGAGCTCGGCGGCGCTGGCAAATTCCTGGTTGGGATCAACCAGCTTCTCGCCATCGAGCTTGACGCCACCACCCTGGATCTGGCGGCGAGCCTCGCTGCTGCTGGCGCAGATCCCCACCGCAGCCAACAGATAAAAAGCCTTGGCGGGGAAGTTGACCGCCACCAGCGAGGTCTCGGGCACCTCGGCCGCAGCAGCCCCCGCTCCAGCAGCACCGGCCACCAGGGCTGCCGCATCGACCTGGGCCGCCGCAGCGGCAGCCACGCCATGGCGCGCGCGGGTGAGCTCCAGGGCCATCAGTTTCTGGCGCTCGCGGGGGTTGGCGGGCAGCACGGCCAGATCGAGATCGGTGAGCAGGGTGAGGTACTCGTCAACCACCACATCCGGCACTTTCTCGAGCTTGGAGTACATCGAAAGGGGGTCTTCAGCCAAACCCACGGTGTTGCCCAGGCTCTTGCTCATCTTCTGGACACCGTCGAGCCCCGGCAGGATCGGCAGCAACATCCCAAACTGGGGGCGCTGGCCAAAGTGACGCTGCAGGTCGCGGCCCATGGCCACATTGAATTTCTGATCGGTGCCGCCCAGCTCCAGATCGGCCTGCACGGCAACCGAGTCGTAGCCCTGCAACAACGGATAGAGAAACTCATGCAGCGAGATTGGGGTGCCACTGCCGTAGCGGTTGGCAAAGTCCTCCTTGGCCAGCATCTGTCCCACCGTGGTGATGCCCAGCAGTTCGATCACCTGGGGCAGGTTGAGCCCGGCCAACCATTCACTGTTGCGGCGCACCTCGAGGCGGCCGGGGGTGTGGAAGTCGAGCAGGGCGCGGCCGGGATCCTGGCCCAGGCCCAACTGCACCAGGTAGGTCTCGGCATGGGCCTCCACCTCGGCGGCGCTGAGTTGAACCCGGGTGGTGCTCTTTCCGGTGGGATCGCCGATACGGGCCGTGAAGTCGCCAATGATCAAGACGGCGGTGTGGCCCGCATCCTGAAAGGCCCGCAGCTTGCGAAATAGGATCGAATGCCCCAGGTGGATATCGGAGCCTGTGGGGTCGATGCCGAGCTTGACGCGCAGTGGCCGGCCGGCCGCCTCGGCTTCCGCAAGACGGGCGGCCAAGGTTTGATCGGGATCCAAACCTGCCTCTTGGGCCACCGCCGCCGGGAAAAGATCGGCGAGGCCCCGTTGAAGCCAAGGGGGAAGAGACGAAAGGACTGCTGTCATCGAAGAGCGCTCGCAATCCAGGCCGGGTGTGGCGGGATCGTACGTTCAGAGCCCGGCGTCGAGTTGGCTCTTCATGCGATGGAGCGTCTGTTCCATCTGCTGAAACATCGTTTCAGGGGTGAGGCCAAACTGGCCCAGCTGGGTACGCAGCTGCTCCACCGTGAGCTTGGCTTGGAAGTCTTCGGAGAGTTCGAAGCGCTTCATGAAAACCCGATAGCGATCCATCATGTCGTCCATGCGATCGATGTAGAGCTTTTTACCCTCGCGATCAAACTTGCCGTAGTCACTGCCCAGCTGCATCAACTGCTGGTAGTCGAGGAACAGGCGCTTGGCCTCATCCTGAACGATTTCGGATTCAAAGAAGGCCATCGCCAAGCGTGGGCAGGCTGCGTGAGTTTGATTCTGGGCATCCAGGTCGCAACTGGGGAGTGCGGATCCACGTAATCGACGCACCATGGACTCAGGTGAGGCTGAGTCACGGTTGCATGGAGGGATGGAGGCGGTTGCATGGAGGGATGGACAAATGGAGGCATGGATTTCAGCACCAGGATCGAAGCGATCCGTCGCAACAGAGACGAGATCAGTGCGGTGATGGAGCAGGAGCGCGTGGTGGTCTGTTTTGGACAGCGGGCCATGCTCTGCTTTTATCTGGCCGGCCATCTGGGCCCCCGGCAAGTGGTGGGGGCTTTCACCACCGCCGGCGAAGCCCTCGCCTGCACCGCTGAGCACCAGCCCAGTTTTCTGCTGACCAATGACCATCTCGAAGACGGCTCAGGCCTCGAGCTGGTGCTCACGGTGAAGCAACGCTGGCCCAAGGTGCGCACCTTGCTGCTGATCACCCGTGAGCACCGGGTGGCCCAGCTGCGGGCGGTGATCAATGCGGGCTGCGATGGCCTGCTGCTCGAATCGAGCCTGGGCATGGGCGTGGCAAGCAGTGCCGTAAAGGCGGTATGCCATGGCGGGGTGGTGGTCGACCGGGGGGTGGTCGAGCTGCTCCAGGCCGGCAGCCACCACGACCGCGGCCCGACCGCCGAAACGCTCAGCCAACGGGAACTGGAGGTGCTGGCCCTGCTCACCCGCGGCGACAACAACGCCGAGATTGCCAGTCAGCTGGTGATTGCGATCGACACCGTCAAATGCCATGTCAAGAGCCTGTTGCTGAAGCTGGGGGCCAAAGGACGCACCCAAGCCGCCGTTTTGGCCCTGGAAGAGGGACTGGTCGACTGGCCTCGCTGGTCGGAAGACCGCTAACTTCAGGCCTTCGATCACGTAGGGCCGACGCAGGCGGTTTGCATCCATGGGCCAGCGGCACTGGTTGGATCCCCTGGCTCGGCGCCTGCTGATCGCCAGCGGGCAGTTGCGGCACGAGCCCGTCCCATCCAAGGCGAGCACGGGCTGGATTCCTTGGCCTGCAGGGCTGGCTGCCGAAGCGGCAACTCCTGACGTGGAGCGCGACCTCCTGGAGCTCAAACTGCGCCAACAACCAGGCCGCAGGCTTCACAACGCCGACGAAGTGCGCCATGCCGCCGACCTGGGCTGGCGCCTCGATGTCAACCGCGCCACCGCCCAAGACTGGCTGCGCCTGCCGGGCATCAGCGCCGATCAAGTCGACCTGCTGATGCGGCTGCAAGCGGGCGGGGTGCAGCTCAGTGGCCCCGAGGATCTCGAGCGCCTGCTGGAGCTTCCTGGTGAGCACGTGCGCAGCTGGCTCCCTCTGCTGGAGTTTCGTTGGTATGGCGAACCACCGCCCGCCCCGCCTGCGGCCTTGCTTGACCTCAACCAAGCCAGCCCGCCCCAGCTTGCCGAGCTCGGACTCTCGAGCGAACGCAGTCGGCGGCTGCTGCGCGAGCGCGCCCGCCAACCGTTCCAAGACCTGGCAGACCTGCAGCAGCGCCTGCAGCTGCCCGCCGCGCTGATCGAGGGCTGGATCGGCCGGGTGTGCTGCAAGCCGGGCCTACCTGGACCAGCCCTGCCGCTGCCTCCCCGCTGAGGCGCCGCCGCGATGCCACCACGCCAGGGAGATCTGTTTGCAGCCCAGCCATGGGGCCAGGCCGAGGCAACGGCACTGGAGCCGGAGCTTCCCCTGCTGCAGCACCAACTCACAGCCTGGCAAGGTCGCTTGGCCCAGCATCAGGCACCCCTGTTTGCTGCCAGCACCCTGAGCAGCAGCGACGAGCAGGGGGTGCTGTTGAGCGTGGAACAAGAAGGGCTCGCCGAGCTGGCCCAGCGCTTTGATCCCCTGGCGCTTCAACCCCAGCCGCTCTCGTTCTGGCGTTGGCCCAATCCTGTGCTACGAGGGGCGGCCCTCTATGTGGTGCTTGATCGCCCCGCCGGCTTGGAGCATCCCCTGGTGCTCTACATCGGCGAAACCGGCCGGGCTGAGCAGCGCTGGAAAGGAGAACACGACTGCAAGGACTACCTGGCCGCCTATGGCGAAGCCCTGCAGAAGGCCAACCTCACCAGCCGCCTCAGCATCGGCTTCTGGGGTGATGTGCCCAGTCAGACCCGCCCCCGACGGACCCTGGAGACGGCCCTGATTCGCCGCTGGCTGCCGGCCTTCAACAAGGAGACCCGCGGCCGCTGGGCCACCCCCTTCACCGCCACGGTTGGCTGAGCGCCCCAGCCCTCCTGCCCTGGCTACCATCACCAGCTCGACGCCCCCCGATCCATGGACCTGCGCTGCGTGCCGATGGATCTGAGCCGTGGTGCGGACCTGGCGGCCAGCGCCCCCACCGCGTCTGATGCCCTGGCCGTCGGATTGGTGAGCGACCAGCCCAAGCAGCCCCTGCGCCAAGCTCTCGACGAGCTGCTGGGGCCTGACTTGGCCGCCCGGCTCGAGCAGCGACGCTTCAAAGCCAAGCCGGGTGAATGCCTCAGCTTCGAGCGGATCGCTGGCAGCCCATCCAGCGTGATTCTGGTTGGGATGGGTGCTGTTGCCGAGCTGGATCTGGCCGGAGTGCGCCGAGCCAGCGCCGCCGCCGCCAAGGCCGCCGCAGCCGCTGGCTGCACCCAGCTGGCCCTAGCCCTGCCCATCGAAGCCCTCGAACCTGGCGCTGCAGCCGTTGCGATGGCCGAGGCGGCACGGCTGTCTCTTTACAGCGACCAGCGCTTCAAGGGCGAAAGCGAACCCACCCCCCAACTGCAACGTCTCGATCTGCTGGGCCTGCCCGAATCGGCTGCCAGCGGGCTGAACGCGGTGGCCGCCACCTGCGCCGGCGTCGAATTGGCCCGCCAGCTGGTGGCGGCCCCCCCCAATGTGGCCACCCCCCAACACCTGGCCGACTCGGCCGCGGCCATCGCCCGCACCTATGGCGCCGAGCTGCGGCTCCTCGAACGCGCCGATTGCGAAGCCCTCGGCATGGGGGCCTACCTGGGGGTGGCCCAGGGATCCGACCTGCCGCTCAAGTTCATCCATCTGATCTCCCGGCCCACCGGGCCGGTGACCCGACGGGTAGCTCTGGTGGGCAAGGGCCTCACCTTCGATTCGGGCGGCTACAACCTCAACACGGCTGGCTCCCAGATCGAGATGATGAAATACGACATGGGTGGCAGCGCGGCGGTGCTGGGGGCGATGCGCGCCATTGCCGAGCTCAAGCCTGCCGGCGTGGAGGTGCACATGATCGTGGCCTCGTGCGAAAACATGATCAGTGGCGGAGCCGTACACCCGGGCGATATCGTCACCGCCTCCAACGGCAAGACCATCGAGATCAACAACACCGACGCCGAAGGCCGGCTCACCCTGGCCGATGCGCTGGTCTATGCCTGCAAACTGAAGCCCGACGCCGTGGTGGACCTCGCCACCCTCACCGGGGCCTGTGTGATTGCCCTGGGTGAGGAGATGGCTGGGCTGTGGTCAAGCAGTGATGGCCTGGCCAACGCCCTGCTAGAGGCCGGCCGTGCCGGTGGCGAACCCCTCTGGCGCATGCCGCTGCGCAGCTCTTACAAAGAGGGGCTCAAAAGCCAGTTTGCCGACCTCAAAAACACCGGCCCACGCCCGGGTGGCGCGATCACGGCCGCCCTGTTTCTGCAGGATTTCGTAGCCCAGGGGCTGCCCTGGGCTCACCTCGACATCGCCGGGCCGGTCTGGAGTGACAAAGACCGGGGCAGCGACCCAGCAGGCGCTACGGGCTTTGGGGTGCGCACCCTGGTTCAGTGGGTGTGCAGCGGGGCTCCTGCCTAACCCGACGTCTGTGCGAAACAGGACCCACATCTAACGTTTGAATCCACTGACGCCGATTCTCTGCCCATGGCCGTTCAGAAGTTCCGCTGGTTTGTGAAGGCCCAGCTGGGGGTGTTACTCCTTCCTGCTGGCCTCTGCCTGTTTGGAGAAGCCGTGATTCGCAAGGGAATTCAGACCCTGGCCGCCTCGGCCAAAGCGGTCGATCCGATTGCCAGTCCTGGCCCCTGGTTCTGGTACGGAACCTTTGGCCTGATCCTGATCAACGCCGGCGTGGGCCTGATGATTGAGAGCGGTTTGTTGCGTGGATATCCCCGTCGTCCACCCGAGGCCTGAGCAGGCCTGAGGCTGTTCAGCTGTTCAGGCTGCCGCCACCACCCTTGGCCTCGAGCTGACCCGATCCAGATTGGCTCGCGGGGCACCGGGGGCCTCCAGGGCATGAATCTGCCAGCGGGCACGCTCCCCGCAGAGAGCTAGCAGCCGGTCGAGGTCGTCAGCGGCCTGCTTGGGGCTCTCGTAGGGGCCGATGTGCCGGGTCTGCAAACCGTCTCGGATGGTCAGCAGATACATACAAAGCACTGCGTGTGGATCGGTTTCAGGATACGCACATTCAGACGGGCCGAGAGGGTCGGAAACCCGCTTACCGCAGCAGATCCGGGGCGTCGCGACAGGGAAAGCCTTTAGGTTTTCGTCGGGTTTGGACCAGCCGGTTTCGACGTGGACCGTTTGGAGGGGGCTGCCCCCCAGGGGATCGGGCGGCGGGCCCGAGCCCCCCACACCGCATCGAGACGTCGATCCCGACCGCAGGCCCAGCGGTAGTAGTTGTATTGAACCGCGTTGCGCTTGGCGTAGTTCTGGTGGTAATCCTCTGCCGGCCAGAAGCGGCTCAACACCTTGAGCTCCACCTTCAGGCTGCTGGCCGGTCGCTTCAATTCGCGGGCGGCATCGCGTTGGCTGGTAACGGCCTCGCTGGCCTGCTCGGCGCCGCGGGTAAAAATGACCGGCTGATACGACGTGCCGCGATCGCAAAATTGTCCCGCTCCATCGAACGGATCCACGTTGCGCCAAAACGCCCGCAGCAGGGTGTTGTAGCTGATCCGGTCGGGATCAAACCGAACCCTCACCACCTCTTGATGGCCGGTACCGCCGGCCGACACCTGGCGGTAAGTGGGGCGCTCCAAGCGGCCGCCGCTGTAACCGCTGACCACATCGAGCACCCCCGGCAGGATCTCAAGGTCATGTTCAAGACACCAGAAACAGCCGCCGGCGAACACGGCCTCCTCGGCCGGAGCCGCCCAGGCCGGAGCCAGAGGTCCCCCCACCAGCAGCAGCACGAGGGCCAGCGCCAAGCCCAACAGCCGAGGCCCCAGATGGCGCAGGCCCGATCGATCCCTGTCGGGCTGTTGGTGCTTTGGATGCCAACGGTTCATGCTGGGGCCTGGGCGGATGCCAGCACTTGGTCGAGCACCGCGGCAGCGGCCCTGCGGGTCGCGCCGGGATCTCCGAGGAGCTGCCGCAACCGGCCATAGCCAGCACGCATCTGCTGGGAGTGGTGGGAATCGGGATGCAACAGGGGATCAGCCGCCTCCACCAGCGCCGCAGCGGTGAGGTCATCCTGGAGGAGCTCGGGCACAAGCCGCTCCCCCAGCACCAAATTCACCGGCGAGATGTGGGGAACGCTGAAATTGAGCAGGTTCTGGGCCACGAAGGCGGTGACCCGGCTCACCCGATAGCCCACCACCTGGGGCACCCCCCGCAGGGCCAGCTCAAGGTTGGCGGTCCCCGACTTGGTGAGGGCCAGATCGGCCGCCGCACAGAGCACGGGTTTGAGCCCATCGGCCTGATCAGCCGGAATCACCCGGGCCCGCACCCCGGCCGCCGCCAGCTGGGCTGCGAGCGGAGCCTCGAAACCGGCCAGGCCCGTGGGCACCAGCACGGAGAGCCGGGGGTGACGGCGCTGCAGCTCGGCGGCAGCCGCCGCCATTGAAGGCAGCAAGTAGCGCAGTTCTTGATGGCGGGAGGCCGGTAGCAGCAGCAGCACCGGGTCTTGGGCAGCCAGCCCCAGCTGGGCACGGGCCTGGGCACGGCTGGGGAGTTCACCAAGGGTGTCGAGCAGGGGATGGCCCACCCAGCTCACACAAGCCCCCCACTCGCCATAGAAGCTTGCTTCCTGGGGGAAGATCGCCAGGATTTGATCGGTGAAGCCGATCAAACGGGTGGTGCCGCCATCGCCAAAGCGAAAGGCCCACTCCTGGGGAGCGATGTAATACGTGATCGGCACCTTGGGATAGAGGCGCTTGATACGCAACCCCAGGTTCACATTGGCCCCCATGTAGTCGATCAACACGACCCCATCGAGGGGGTGGCTGCGCAACCAGCGCCGCACCCGTGCCTGCAGCTTCAAGGTGGGCAGCACCAGGGGCAGGGCCTCCCAGAGACCAATGGCGCCCATCGGAGCGGTGTTGGCAAGCAGCTCAGAACCGGCCTGGCGCATGCGCTCGCCACCAAGGGCCACCACCTCGAGATCCAGCCCCCTGGATCGGGCCTCAGTGTGGAGCGCCCGGATCAACAAACTGCCCTGGAGGTCTCCTGACACCTCACCGGTGCTCACCAGCAACCGCACCATCAGCGGTTGGAGGGCATGGGCCCACGGCGGCCCGCCGCCGACGATGCCTCGAGAAAACCCACCAGGGTTTCGGCTGCCGGCAGCAGCAGCAGGGCCCTGGCCCGGCTGAGGGATTCGGCCAACACCTGATCACTGCGGTAGATCAGGGTCCAAACCTCCTGCAATTGCTTGAGCTGGGCACCGCCATCAAGCTCGGCCAGGCCACTGCGACGCAGGCCAATGCGGTTCAACCCCCGCACCCTGCCGGGATGGCCCTCCACGGTCATGAAGGGAGGCACATCGCGATCGATGCGGCTCATGCCGCCCACCATGGCCAAGGTACCGATGTGCACAAACTGGTGAATGCCGAGCATGCCGCCTACCACGGCCCGGTCGCCGATTACCACGTGACCGGCCACAGCCACCCCATTGGCGATCACGATGCGGTCACCAAGCTCGCAGTTGTGTCCCACATGGCTGTAGGCCATCAGCAAGTTGCTGCTGCCGATCCGGGTCTGTTCGCCGTCGGCGGTGGCCCGATTGATGGTGACGCACTCCCGAATGGTGTTGTCGTCACCCATCACCACCTCGGTGGGGGCTCCGTTGTACTTGAGATCCTGGGGCTCTAGGCCAATGCAGGCACCGGGAAAGATCCGATTGCCACTGCCCATGCGCACCCGCCCGTCGATCACCACATGGGGACCAATGCGGCTGCCGGCTCCAATCTGAACCTCAGGCCCGATCACCGCATAGGGGCCCACCTCAACCCCATCGGCCAGCTGGGCCCTGGGGTCAACAACGGCGGTGGGATGGACAGATGTGGCCATGGCTGCAGGTGGCATCCCTCAATCCACCAGGGAGAACAACAGCTCCCCTGAGCAGACCAGCTGCCCATCAACCGTGGCCTCGGCGCGAATTTTGCCGAAACGCTTGCGTTTGAGGCTGAGCAGCTCACAGGTGATCCGCAGTTGATCCCCCGGCACCACCGGACGACGAAACCGCACCCCATCGATCCCGGCAAACACGAACAAACCTTTCGGCAGATCGGGCATCTGGGTCACGATCAGGCCGCCCACCTGCGCCATCGCCTCGACGATCAGCACCCCGGGCATCAGGGGGCGACCTGGGAAATGCCCCTGGAACTGGGGCTCGTTGAAGGTGACGTTCTTAATGGCCACGGCCCGTTTGCCGGGTTCATGCTCCAAGACCCGATCCACCAGCGCAAACGGATAGCGATGGGGCAACAGCCCCTGGATCTGCTCACAGCTGAGCACCGGCTGGCCGGAGGTCACCGTAGGTGGATCAGCTGCCGGGGGGATCGGTGTTGCGATCTCAGCAGCGATCGGGGTTGGGATTGGGGGAGTGACGGTGTCAGCCAAGGGGACGTCAGGAGGGGGCGGAGGAATCCGCCAGGGCCGCCGCCAGAGCGGTGTGGAGGCCGTGGGAGCCGCGATAGGCGAACACCTGGGCCTGGGGTAAGCCTGCCAGAGCCAGATCGCCTAACAGGTCCAAGAGCTTATGGCGGACCGGTTCATCGGCAAAGCGCAAAGGCGGATTGAGCCAGTGGTCACCATCACAGACGAGGGCATTGTCGAGGGCCCCACCCTGGATCAGACCCGCCGCCCGCAACTGCTCCACCTGATCCCGAAACCCAAAGGTGCGAGCTGGCGCGATCTCAGCCACAAAGCGCTCGGGGGTCAGCTCAAGGGAAAAAATCTGACGACCAATCGCCGGTTGGGGGAATTCAACCGCCGCACCAATCGCCAACCGGGCCGCCGGCAGGGCCGTGGCAAAACTCAATCCCTGTTGGCGGGTGATCGGCTGGGTCAGCACCGCGACGTCGTGACGCAAACCCATGGCCTGGAGCCCGGCCTCACCAATGGCCTCAACCCACCCCAAGGCGGAGCCATCGAGCAGGGGGATCTCGTCACCATCGACCCAGATTTCAGCCTGGCTGACCCCGCTGCCGGCCAGGGCCGCCAACAGGTGTTCAACGGTGGCGAGCCGGCCCGAATCGAGCTGCAAGGCCGTGCAGAGCTGGGTTTCGGCCACCTGGGACGGTCGCAGCCGTTGCAAGGGCTCAGCGGGTCGCGCGAGCCGACCCACCCAGTAGCCATCACGATCACTGGGCTGAAGACGCACCCGGGCTTGGGCTCCGCTGTGGAGCCCCACACCCCGGCGCTCAACCGGGTGCTGCAAGGTCCAGGCCCCGGCGTAATCGACAGGCCAAATCGACATCAGAACTTCCAGCCCACACCCAGGTTGAAACGCCACTGACCGGTGAAGTCCTGACTGGCTATTTCGAGCCGCAGGGGGCCCACCGGCGTGGTCACAATCAAACCGGTACCCACCGAGAAACCACTGCCAGGTTTCCCCAGCAGGGCCGCCGGATTGCCATAGCGGCCGCCGAGGTTCTGGCTGCCAAGGGCGGAACCCCCATCGACAAAGAGCTCTCCACTGATGATGCTGAAAATCGGGAAGCGGTATTCGATCGTGGCCTCCACAAAACTGCGGCCTGAACCGAGCGCACAGTCGTAATAACCACGCACTGAATTTCCTCCCCCGAGACAGAAGGATTCATAGGGCGGAATTTCGCCCACATTGGTGCCGGCGCTGACCTGGAAGGCCATCGCCTGCTTGCAATCCTTGCTGTCACCAGGCTTTGGACGGCAGCCCTTGTAGACCTTCAGCCACTCCACCGGAATGTAGAAGGTGTATCCGGCACGCACCCGATTGAAGCCAGGTGAATTGTTGCCCAGGGGGATGAATTGCTCGGTGCTGAGGCTGAGGAAATCACCCGACGTGGGGTTCCGCGAATCATTGAGCCGATTCATCGTGGTGGCCAACCTCACCCCATAGAGCTGGTTGGCACCGGCGCAGTTGTAAGCCAGACAGATCGTCGAGCCATTCACGGTGCCGAAGGTGGACCCCTGGCCGGCAAAGTTCATCGGCACAGCCTCAACCGCTGAGATCCCCAAGATCAACGACCACGGCTCCTTGCGGAAGGGATCCCGCCCGTTCATCGGCCGCACAAACTGCAAGTTGATGCCGGCCCGCTGAACCGCAACGATGTTGAAATTGTTGGCGGTGAGAATCGAGACGCCGGAATTGGAGTTCTGGAACACCTGGGGCACATCCCGGCTCACGAAGCCCCGACCCCGGAACGCCGTGCGAAATGGGTCGCCCTTGATCCAGGGATCGGTGAAGGTGAGATCCACCAACCCGCCGTACTGGCCGTAGGTGATGTTGGTGCTCATGTCCCAGGCCCGCCCGCGCAGGTTGCTGTCATTGAGCTGGATCTGACCAAACACACCCTGGGCCTGGCTGTAGCCGAGACCCCCCGAGAGGGAGCCAGTCGACTGCTCCACAATGCCCAGCACGATCGTGACCGTGCCCGGCTCGGTGGGGATCGGCTGCAGGGTGACCTTCACATCACTGAACAGCCCGGTGCCATAGAGGCGCTTGATGTCTTCCTCAAGGTTGCGGCGGTTGAACACATCACCCGCCTTTAGGGAGATCTCGCGGGTGATCACCCAGGGCTTCGTCTTGCCCTTGATCGGCTGGCCCTTCTCATTGGTATCGGCGCCTTCCTTATTGACAAACTTGACCTCAACCCCGGCCACGGTGCCCTGGCGCACCAGCAGCTCCACGGTGCCGTCAGGGTTGACCCGGTTGGGGCCGGTGACGCGGGCCAGGGAATACCCCTGGTCGGCATACCACTTCTGCAGCTCCTGCATGCGGACCTGCAGGGTGTTGAGGTTGAGCGTTTTGCCGTAATCGGGCGAGAAGGTGTCTTGCAACACCTGGGCCGGCACCTTGGCCGGCACCTTGGCATCGCCGGAATCAAGGGTGATCTTCTCGAGCACGGGGTTGGCGACCACGGTCACGATCAGCCGCACCCCGAGCGGACCATCCACCGGTTGAATGCGAACGTCGGAAAACCAGCCGCTGGCATAGATCGCCGAAAGATCGGTCTGCAGTTCAGAGCGGGTGACCCGGGTGCCTGGCGTGGCGGCCATGGCGGCGTAGGCCGCCAGCTCTAGGCGTTCCCGCTCGGGATGGTTCTCCAGGCCAGCGACCACCACTTCGGAGATGAGCACCTTGGGCTCTGGGGCCGCGGCTTGGGGTGCTGCGCCGTTAAGGGGCGAGGCGTTGAGGGGCGCGGTGGTGAAGGGATTGACCTGGGTGGGCAGCTGGGCTGGCGCCGCCTGATCCACAGGGGCGGGCTGCTGCCCTGGACCAGCCTGCCCTGGACCAGGCTGAGCGGGAACCCCCTGTGGGGCCGGGACTGCCCGGGGAACTGGGGCGTTCTGAGCCAAGGCCGGTTTGCCGGCCAGCAGGGCCAGGCCCACGAGGGGCAATGCAGCAGAAATGCGGTGCAGGCCAGGCATGAACACAGATAACCGGAGCGGACAGGCCGCAAATTCGCCTGACCTTACCCGTAGATGCTGGGTTCAGGGCATACAGCCTGGACCCGTTTGAGAACCTCCCCGTAGGCCTCGACCACGCCACCGAGATCATTTCGGAATCGGTCTTTGTCAAGAATGCGGTCGTTGGCATCGCCCACGGCCCGGTTCCAGAGACGGCAGGTGTCAGGGCTGATCTCATCGGCCAAGACCAATTCACCCGACTGGGTGAACCCCAGTTCGATCTTGAAATCGACCAGCTGCAGTCCGCAGCGATCCAACAGCCCACAGAGCTCGGTGTTGATCATGCGGGCCAGCCGCTCCATCTCAGCGCGCTGTGCCGGGCTCACCAGATTGAGGCGCTCCAGACGGGCCTCGGTGAGCAAGGGATCGCCGAAGGCGTCGTCCTTGTAGTACAAATCCAGCAGGGGGGGCTCCAGGAGGGTGCCCAGCTCCACCGGCATCTGTTTGCAGAGCGACCCGGCCGCCACATTGCGGATCACCACCTCCAGCGGGATCACCCGCACGGGCCGCACCAGCATCCAGTGGCTGGAGCGATCGCCGGCATCGAGCCCCAGGTAGTGGGTGGGCACCCCACATCGGGCCAAATGCTCAAACAGCAGCGCCGAGATGCGGCAGTTCATCGCACCCTTGCCGGCCAGCTGGGCCTTTTTGAGCGCGTTGAAGGCGGTGGCGTCGTCTTTGAACTCCACCGCCACCAGGTCGGGTTGATCGGTGGCAAAGACCCGCTTGGCCTTGCCCTCGTACAACAGGCCACCGAGGCTGTATCGGCTCATGGTTAGGGGGTGGGCACAGGGACTGAAGAGGGGGGTGAACCAGGCGCTGGAGCCGGCGATGGCCGGGGCGCTGCGTGGCCTCCCGGAGCGCGGGGTGAGCGCACAGCCCCTGGATTGAGGCTGTAGGCATCATCAATCCGCCGGCTGAGGCGCAGGCGGCGCTGAGCTGCCTGCTCGCGCAGGGCTGCCGGTGCATTGGCCTTGGCCAGCAGAGCCAGGTTTTGATCGAGCAGGGCCGCCACCAGCCCCCACGCCCCAGCAGCAGCAGCCTGCTCTAGGGCCATGTCCATCCAGCGCTGCTGCTCGAGCAGGGGCATGGCCGGCGACCAGGCCACCGCCTGCGCCCAGCGCTGGGCCGAGACCATGCCGGGGGAGCGACTCGCGAACAGCACGGCAGCGGCCTGATCGCGCCGCCCCATCGCGTCGAGGTGGCCGGCCAGCACATCGATTGCAGCCATGGTTTGCCAGCGGCCATTGGTCTGCCAGCGTCCATTGGCCTGTTGGGCCATGGGCAGCTCCAGGACTTCCAGGTTTTGGCCGCTCACCAGGGCCAACTGCTGCAACGCCGCCGCGGCGAGCTGGTGGTCGAGGCCGGCCTGGGCCGCCCGCCACTGCATCATGAGCCACTGGAGCTGCTCGGCGCCGGGGGAGGGCCCATAGCGGTTGAGCACCACCAGGGCCGAATCCGGAGCACCGCAGTGGATCAAGGCGTGGACCTGGGCCAGCACCACCGCCAGGGGCTGGGGCGCCGGATACAACGCCAGCAGGCGGCGCTGCAGCAGGGCAAGGCGGGCCCCGTCACCCGCCCCTAGGGCCGCTGTGCAGGCCTGATCGAGACCCTCCAAGCTCTGGGGCTGGGGCCCCTGGGCCAACTGGGGCTGGGGCGCAGCCACAGCGGCCGGCAGCATCGAGGCCCATGCCGTTGGCATGATCGCCGCAAGGGCCACGGGCAAGGAAGCCAGCACACAAGCCAGCGGCAGATCTAGCCGAGCCTGCAGTGCCAACAAGCCAACCTGGAGCGGGGCACCGCAGCCCCGTAGCGCAGACTTGAGCGCAGCTCGGTCGATCACAGGGCTCGGTCCAACAATGGCCACCACAGCACCGGGGTCCAACCGGCATCATTGAGGATGGTATCCCTGGCGTCCTTCGGCTTCATGCTCCCTGGCAGCACCCCTGAGCGGATCCTCGTGGTGGGGGGCGGTGGCCGCGAAAACGCCCTGGCCTGGGCCCTGGCCCGCTGCCAAGGCGTGGAGCAGGTGTGGGTGGCCCCCGGCAATGGCGGCACCCCTGACCTGGCGGGCTGCACGCAGCTGCCCATCGCCGAAACCGACCAGGCCGCCCTGGTGCAGGCCTGCCACGACCAAGCCGTGGAGCTGGTGGTGGTGGGACCCGAGGCACCCCTGGCGGCCGGCCTGGCCGACACCCTGCGGGCCGCAGGCCTGGCGGTGTTCGGTCCTGGGGCCGACGGCGCCCAGCTCGAGGCCAGCAAGCAGTGGGCCAAGGCCCTGATGGAGGATGCCGGCATTGCCACGGCCGGGTACTGGCATGCCGAGAGCCTCGAGCAGGCCCTGGCGGTGGTCGAGGCCCAGGCCCAGCCGCTGGTGGTCAAGGCCGATGGCCTCGCCGCCGGCAAGGGGGTCACCGTGGCCGGCACCATCGCCGAAACCCGAGCGGCCCTTGAAGAGGTGTTTTCGGGCCGTTTTGGGGCCGCAGGCGCCTCGGTGGTGCTCGAAGAGACCCTGAACGGCCCCGAGGTGTCGGTGTTTGCGCTCAGCGATGGCCAGCGCCTGGTGCTGCTGCCACCTGCCCAGGATCACAAGCGCATCGGCGAAGGCGACACCGGCGCCAACACCGGTGGCATGGGGGCCTATGCCCCGGCTCCCCTGCTCGATGCTGCGGGGCTTGACCAAGTGCTCCATGGGGTGCTCGAGCCCGCCCTGGCGGCCTTGCGGGCCCGGGGCATCGACTACCGGGGCGTGATCTATGCCGGCCTGATGCTCACCGAAGCCGGGCCCAAAGTGATCGAATTCAATTGCCGCTTCGGGGATCCCGAATGCGAGACCCTGATGCCCCTGCTGGGGCCCGAACTGGCCGCTGTGCTGCTGGCCTGCGCCCAGGGCTGCCTGGATGCGGCCCCGCCGCTCTCGATCGCGGCCCAGTGCAGCGCCTGTGTAATCGCCGCCGCTGAGGGGTATCCGGGCACGGTCCGCCAGGGCGATCCGATCTCAGCCAGCCTCAGCGCCGGAGACGGCATGCAACTGTTCCATGCCGGCAGCCGCCGCGATGCCGGCGGCCGCTGCCTCACCGCCGGAGGCCGGGTGCTGGCCGTGGTGGCCCAAGCCTCAACCTTCGACACCGCCTTTGCACGGGCCTACGACGGCCTGGCCCAGGTGCATTTCGAGGGCATCACCTACCGACGCGACATCGGCCATCAGGTGCGCAGCCGATGAGCACCATGGCCGCAGAGAGCACCTGGCTGCAGCGACTGGCGCGCTGGTGGGCCGAATTCAGCCTCCAAACCAAGCTGCTGGTGGCCGCCACCCTGGTGGTGAGCCTGCTGATGACCGGCATCACCTTCTGGGCCCTCAACGGCATCCAGCAAGGCGCCAAAAACAACGACACCCGCTACGCCCGCGACCTGGGCGTGCTGCTGGCCGCCAACGTGACCCCCCTGGTGGCCGAAGGGAAGGATCGTGAACTCGCCGCGGTGGCCGAGCGGTTCTGGGAATCCAGCCGCAGTCTGCGGTACATCTTTTTTGCCGACCCCGAGGGGGTGATCTACATCGGCATTCCCATCGGGGGCACCACGGGCAGCAGCGAACTGCTCCTCACGAGACGGCTCGAACTCCCCGCCGACATGCAGCGCAGCGAGGGCAACCCGCTGATTCGCCAACACCTGAGCCCCGATGGCCAGGTCACTGATGTGTTTGTGCCCCTGGTGAGCGAGGGGCGCTACCTGGGGGTGCTGGCCCTGGGCATCAATCCCAACGAGACCGTGCTGGCCAGCGCCGCCCTCACCCGCGAGGTGACCGTGGCCGTGTTCATTTCGATCTGGGTGCTAGTGATCCTGGGCGCCGTGTTCAACGCTCTCACCGTGACGCGGCCGGTCAAGGAGTTGCTGCGGGGGGTGAGGCAGGTTGCGGGCGGGGATTTCGAAACCCGGATTGAACTGCCGGTGGGAGGTGAGCTGGGTGAACTGCTCAATGGCTTCAACACCATGGCCTCCCAGCTCGAGGTGTACAAAGCAGCCAACATCGAAGAACTCACCGCCGCCCAGGTGAAACAGCAGTCGCTGATTGCCACCATGGCCGATGGAGCGGTGCTGCTCGATGCCGAGGGCCGAATTGTGCTGGTCAACCCCACGGCACGGCGGTTGTTTCGCTGGGAAGGCCGCAATCTCGAAGGCCAAGACCTGATCCAAGAACTGCCCGAGCGGCTGGCGATGGAACTGCAGACCCCGCTCGACAACATCACCATCAACGACCGGGAAGCCGCCGATGTGCGCTGCAGCTTCGGCGAGCCAGCCCGCACCCTGCGAATCGTGCTGCAGTCGGTGCGCGATGCCAGTGGCGAGAGCCTCAAGGGCATCGCCATGACCGTGCAAGACCTCACCCGCGAAGTCGAACTCAACGCCGCCCAGAGCCGCTTCATCAGCAACGTGTCGCACGAGCTGCGCACACCCCTGTTCAACATCAAGAGCTACGTCGAGACCCTCCACGACCTCGGCGACCAGCTCACCGAAGCGGAGAAGAAGGAGTTTCTCGGCATCGCCAATGCCGAGACCGATCGCCTCACCCGCCTGGTCAACGACGTGCTCGATCTCTCGCGGCTCGAATCGGAGCGGGAATGGAACTTCGAGCCGATCGAAATCGCCCCGGCGATCGAACAGATCCTGCGCACTTACCGGCTCAATGCCGACGACAAGGGCGTGGCGCTGCGCTTCGAGGCCGATCCCCTACTGCCACGGGCGTTGGGCAACTGGGACCTGCTGCTGCAGGTGTTCGACAACCTGGTGGGCAACGCGCTCAAGTTCACCGGCTCCGGCGGAGAACTGATGCTGCGGGCCTACCCCTGGCCCGATCTGTGTGCGCTGCCCGAGCCGCCCTCCAGCGAAGACCCTGCCAACCCCAGCTGCCTGATCAGCTCGCCCCTGCCCAGGCTACGCATCGAGCTGGCCGACAGCGGCTGCGGCATCGCCCAGGCCGACCAACACCACATCTTCGAGCGCTTCTTCCGGGTCGAAAACGCCGTGCACACCGAAGCGGGCACGGGCCTGGGCCTCTCAATCGTGCGGGGCATCCTCGAGAAACACGGCACCCGGGTGCAGATGGCCAGCGAACCGGGAACCGGCACCACCTTCTGGTTTGACCTGCCCCTGGAAGATGCCGACACCGATGAACTGCGGCTGCAGGCCGAGCGGCGTGAATCAGAACGTCAAATCGTCAGCGCCTAGTTGTCAGTGTCTAAGTCTTGACTTAGGCCTCTCTTGGTTCTCTCTTGGTTCTCTCTTGGTTCTCTCTTAGTCCTCTCTTAGTCTAATCCTCGTCGGCCACGCCGCGCACGATGCGGGAGAGCTCACTGCGTTCGTCGGTGGTGATGCGGTGGGGCACGCCGCTGATGATGCGCTCGAAGTTGGAGAAGGAATCCTTGATCTCGGGGCCGTTGCCGGTGATCACGAATTCGCGGATGCCCTTGTCGTGCCACGAGCCGCGCATCTTGAACACGTTCAGAGCGCGGGCCATCTCACCGCGGATCTCCACATACTGCAGCAGCAGGATCGTGTCGGTAATGGTGGAGATGTGGGAATCGGTGATCGAGTGGCTGCCCATGAACTCCTCGGAGGTGTTCGTGAAGAAGCCGGCGATCTCCTCCTGCTTGGCATAACCGGTGACCCCGATCACAAACTGACGGAAGGCGTTATGGCTGACGCCCCGCGCCAGGGCGCTCAAGGAATCGATCGCCATGCGTGAGGGCTTGAACTGGCTGATCTCGGTCTTGATGATCTGCAGGTGATCCTCAAGACCGGTCGATTCGGGATAGGCGCAGATGATCTTGAGCAGGCCGTCCTGCTCCATCTGCTCAAAATCCATGCCCCAGCTGGTGGCGTTGCGCAGCAGCTGGGCGCGCGACTCTTCGTAGGCAAACAGGATGGCTCGCTCCTTGGAGCGGCAGGCATCCTCCACAAACTTGGAGACCAGCAACGTCTTGCCGGTGCCGGTGGCGCCGGTGGCCAGGATGATCGAATCCTTGAAGAAGCCACCGCCGCACATTTCGTCGAGCCGGGGCACACCCGAGCTGAGCCGCACATTGGAGCTGCGCTGGGTGAGCCGCATCGCCCCAAGCGGAAACACGCTGATGCCATGGCTGCCCATCGTGAAGGGGAATTCGCCCTTCATGTGAGTGGTGCCGCGCAGCTTGAGGATCTCGACGGTGCGCCGGCGCCGCTCACCTTCAAGCACGTTGCGCAGGATCACCACGTTGTCGGAGACGAATTCCTCAACGCCATAGCGAGCGATCGGACCGTATTCATCGATGCGCTCGGTGGTCATCACTGTGGTGACCCCGATCTCCTTGAGCCTGGCAATCAGCCGGAAGATCTCGCGACGCACCACTGAAACGGCGTCGTATTGCTGAAACACCGCCGTGATCGAATCGATCGCCACCCGTCGGGCCTTGTATTTGCGGATCGCATAGTTGATCCTCTCAATCAAACCGGAGAGATCAAAACTGCCCGCCACATCCTGGCCGTCAGGATCGGGAGAAGCATCAAGGATGAAGAGCTTGTCCTGCTCCACCATCTCCTGGAGATCCCAGCCAAAACTGGCGGCATTGCGCAGAATGTCGAGGGGCGATTCCTCAAATGTGACAAAGATTCCCGGCTCGTTGAACTGGCGGATGCCGTTGTAGAGAAAGTTCAGCGAAAAGACCGTCTTGCCGGTGCCCGAGGTGCCGCTGATCAAGGTGGATCGAGCGCTTGGCAAGCCCCCATGGCAGATGTCATCAAAGCCCTCGATCGCCGTGGGCAGCTTCTGCACCTGCATCAGGGGTGAGAGGTTGGCGGTGGGATCCTGCGGGGTCATGACGTCTGCTTGGAAAGCCTGAGCGGCGATGAAATGGACTGGAAAGATGGAAGCGGGGCCAAGAGCCCTCAGCTCATGGCCACAGGCTCACGGTTCGGGGAGCTCAGATGCTGAGCCTTCTTGCGAGAGACCCTCTTCGCTGAGCTCCTCGTAGAGGAGATCGAGACCGATCAGGACCCTTTCGCGATCGGAGAGATCGCCGATGATCCGCCGCACCGGCGGCGGCAGGATCTTGGCCAGAGTGGGGGTGGCGAGGATCTTGTCCTCCTCGGCGAGCTGGGGGTTTTTGAGGACGTCAATCACCTTGAGGGCATAGACACCGCGAAACTCGGTCTCAAGAATGTTGCGGAGGGTCTTGAGGGCCCGCATCGAATTCGGGGTGTTCCCGGCAACGTAGAGCTTGAGGATGTAGGTCTTGCGTGGACTCATGGCCTGTCATCTCCTGGGAAATCCATCGGGGGGATCACGGGGCTACCGCTGCAGCACTGCCTTCCATGATCATGGTGATCGGCGCATCAACCGGAATGGAGCGTCGATACATCTCGCACAGATGGGCCATCACATCGAGCAAAGCGAGCCGGTAGTCCTGCAGGAAATCGTTTTGGTGCCCCTCCAGCTTGAGCTGCTTGGCGAAGCCCTCGATCAGATTCATATGGATTTCTACCGTTTTGGTGATGGGCAGATCGCTGAAAAAAGCTGTGTTCACAAAGCTCTCGAGGGCCTGGTTGGCGACCGCCGGATCCCTGAAATAACTCAGCAGCAGGTCGCGGTAGGTGCGCTGCAGCGAGCGCAGCAGATCCCGGCCTTCGGGCTCGGGCAGGTGGCGCAGAAAGCGGGCCGGGTCACGCTTGTAGAAAACGCCCAGGTAGCCCAACCGCTCCTTGAGCCGGTTGGCCAGCTTCCAGCCCTCGGTCATCTCCACCGCCCCACCACTGCCAGACGCGCCCGCGGTGGTTGAACCGGCCCCCTGCAGGCCGCGGCGCAACAGCCGCACCAAGGCCGCGTCAATGCTGTAGCTGAGCTGCTCGAGCTGGTCGGCGGGCAGGTGCACCTCAGCATCGTGGTAGTCAATGCGTCCACTCACTTCGCCAATCACCACAGCCGGCAACAGCAGCCCCTGCTCTGCCCACTGGCGAAAGGTGAGCTGGGCGGCGGCACCCTGTTGCAGCAGCACCGCATCGACGTCTTCGCGCAGCCAGTCGAGATCGACGGCGGCCTCCGAACCGAGCGCCATGGGCACCACCCGGTAGCGGCCACCCTTGAGCCACTGGCCACAGGCCTCCTGCAGCGCTGGGTCAACCAACAACGAAGCAATGGTGAGCGCCGACTCCGGCATCCGCGAAACGACCAATCCAGGGCCAACGACCAAATGTTGACGAAAGGAACGCCAAAGCACGAGGATTGTTGTTTGTCTTCCAATTGCGTGCGTCAGGCCCAATCGGAAATCCTGGGGGCCCAGTTCCCCATGCAGGATTTTCAGCCTGAGCGCGTCTGAGTCCCCATGAGCCCAACCTCCCCCGAAGCCCAGGGCGCCAGCAGCGCCACCCAGCCTGCAGCCGCCACCGCCACCACCACGGCCGCAGCGGGCGACTCCGCCGCCTACGCCATTGTTGAGGCGTCTGGCCAGCAGTTCTGGCTGCAGCCAAACCGCTACTACGACATCGACCGCCTAGCCGCTGATGTCGATGGCACCGTGACCCTCGAGAACGTGTTGCTGGTCAACAACGGGGGCCAGGTGAGCCTGGGTCAGCCCTACGTGACCGGAGCCACCATCACCCTCAAGGTGATGGAGCATCGCCGTGGACCCAAAATCATTGTCTACAAGATGCGTCCCAAGAAGAAAACCCGCCGCAAGAACGGTCACCGTCAGGAGCTCACCCGCGTGATGGTCGAGGCAATCACCGTGGCTGGCCAAGCGATCGGCTGATCGCGCTTAGACGCCACGCCTGCATCCACAACGCTCCCGTCCAACCCACCACCACCCCTCTCCCCCCATGGCCCATAAGAAAGGCACAGGTTCAACCCGTAACGGCCGCGACTCCAATTCCAAGCGCCTCGGCGTCAAGCGCTACGGCGGCGAAGCCGTGAGTGCCGGCTCGATCCTGATCCGCCAACGCGGTACCTCGGTGCTCCCCGGGGTCAACGTGGGCCGCGGCTCCGACGACACCCTGTTTGCCCTGATCGACGGGGTGGTCAGCTTCGAATCGATCAAGCGTGGCCTCCGTAACCGCAAGCGCATCAACGTCGCTGTTGCTGCCTGATCGGCCTGATCAGCGCCTGATCCATCGCCGGCGGCCATGACCGCCGGTTTTTTTGTTGCTTCAGGGCATCAGCCGGTAGGCCCGGGTGGTGATCAGGTAGGGGTGAAACACCTCCAGAAAACGGCTCTGGAGGGTGCGAAAAAAGGCCTCTACCAGGGCGGGATCATCGAAATGGAAGGGATACTCCCCTTCGAAGCCCTGGAAGAAATACCAATTGAGCAAGGCCGTGGCCGCTGGGGTCATGCGGCTGGCAAAGATCTCGAGCTGGGCAGCCGGGTCGGCCAGATGTTCGAGCACATCAAGGCAGACAACCGTGTCAAAGCGGAGCGGCAGCGCCGGATCGTCAAGATCACGGCAACAGTGGAGCCGGCCCGCCAGGCCCAACTGCTCAGCCCGGGCGGCCACAAAGGCACGGTTGTGGGGATTGAGATCCACAAACCACACCGCCTCCACCTCGTTTAAGGCCGCCGCCGCCAGGGCGTGGCTGCCGATGCCGCCGCCAAAATCGAGCACTTGGCCACGGGCAAAACGGGCCTGAAGCCTCAGGGTGTCAGCGATGTAGTGGGAGCTGCCAAGGTGCCAAGCCGCCAGCTCCAGCAGGTGCGCAGTGCCCACGGTCTCTTCATAGAAGCTGCTGGCCTGCTCAGGATCAAAGACCCCCGGGTGCAAGGCGGCCAGGTCGTTTGTGCTGGAAGGCAAGCGCTGGATCAACTCCTGCGGCGTGAGCTCCAGGAAGCTGGCCAACTGGGCCCGCAACCCAAAGCCATCGGCCAGGAACTGCTCCACATCAAGCCTGCCGCTGATCGCGCTGCCCACCGGCCCTGACTGCCCAGAGAATCCAACCTACGCAACGAGCTGGGCCAGTGGCGCAACCAGCCCAACGGCCCACCAGGGCCGGCAACACCCCGCCGAGCCAAAGGATCAACACGAGCCAGCCATGTTGAGCATCTTGAGCAGCAAGCCCACCCAAACCACCCACCCAAACCAGCTGGGAGCCCTTCTGCTCCCCCCAGATCTCCCTGATCAAGTCGCGGCGTTCTTGCCGCGTCATCGCACGCGAGCATGGGAGGGCCAAGGCTGACGGTTCCGCCCATGACCAGCCACCAGTTGTGTGGTTTTCTGGTGCTCCACAAACCAGCGGGGCTCACCTCCCATGACTGCGTGAGCCGGGTGCGTCGCGCCTACGGGCTCAAGCGGGTCGGTCATGGTGGCACCCTCGACCCGGCTGTGACCGGGGTGTTGCCGATCGCCCTGGGCCCCGCCACCCGGCTGCTTCCCTACCTGCAAGGCGACAAGACCTACCGCGGGGCGGTGCAACTGGGCCTACGCACCAGCAGCGACGATCTCGAGGGCGAGATCGTCGAGCAGCGCCCCGTACCGCCCCTGGAACGGGCCGATCTGGACCGGGCCCTACAAAGCTTTGTGGGAGCGATCGAGCAGATTCCGCCCCAGGTCTCGGCAGTCCATGTCGACGGCGAGCGCGCCTACCAGCGAGCCCGCCGCGGTGAAACCATGGAACTGAGCGCGAGGCCGGTCACGATCCATGAGCTCCTGCTCGAGCACTGGGATCCCGGCAGCGGCCGGCTGGGGCTGATGGTGCGCTGCTCTGCCGGCACCTACATCAGGGCCCTGGCCCGCGATCTGGGCGAGGCCCTGGGCTGCGGCGCCACCTTGGCCCAGCTGCAACGGACCCGCGCCCTGGGCTTTGGCCTCGAGCAGGCCGTGGAGATCGATCAGCTGGCCTCGATGCCCGTGCTGCACGATCCGCTTGAGGCCCTGGCCCACCTGCCGCGTCACACCATGGACGAGGCCGATCTGGCTGGCTGGCGCTGCGGGCGCCCCCTGCAGGCCAGCGCCCCCTGGCCCCCGGAGGAGCCGGTGGTGGTGGTGGGCCCCAGTGGCAATCTGGCTGGGATGGCGCGCGCCGACGGCCTGGGCCTGCTGCTGCCCCGCCTGGTGCTCGAGGCCTCCGGCTAACCCGCCCTGGCCAGCGCTTCCCTGGGCCCCAAAATCAGCTCCAGTCAGTTCTGCACCCGTATCCCAACCGATGGCCGGCCACAGCAAATGGGCCCAGATCAAGCGCACCAAAGCGGTGGTCGACGCCAAGCGCGGCGCTGTTTTCACCCGGCTGGGCCGCGAAATCATGGTGGCGGCCCGTTCGGGCGGAGACCCTGCCGGCAACTTCCAGCTGCGCACGGCGATTGAAAAGGCCAAGGCGGCCGGGGTCCCCAACGCCAACATCGAGCGGGCCGTGGCCAAAGGCTCAGGTCAGGGCCAGGGCCACGGGACACAGTTCGAGGCGGTGCGCTACGAGGGCTATGGCCCCGGTGGCGTGGCTGTGCTGGTGGAGGCCTTCACCGACAACCGCAACCGCACCGCCGCCGAATTGCGCCTGGCCTTCAACAAACACGGCGGCAAGTTGGGCGAAATCGGCTGCGTGGGCTACCTGTTTGAACAGCGCTCGGTGGTGAAGCTGGCAACCCCCGACTCCGAAGAGGCCTTGCTGGAATCCCTGCTCAACCTCGATGCGGGTGGTGGGCCAGAGGTGCTCAGCTACAGCCATGACCCCCTCGACACGTCCGAAGTGCACGGCGCCTACTCCGACCTCGAGGCGTTGCAGGAGGGCCTCAGGATCCAGGGCCACTGCGTGCGCAGCTGGGAGCACCGCTGGATTCCCCTCACCAGTTGCAGCCTCGACGATGCAGCCATGCTGCAGAGCTGCCTAAGCCTGCTGGATGCCCTCGAGGGCCTCGATGACGTACGCAGCGTTGCCGCCAACCTTGAGGCCGACGAGAGCCTGCTCAATGCTGTCTTGGACTGAGGGCTTGGATTGAGGGCTTGGCACAGGCCATGCGAGGGCAAACCAGGTGTGCCGACAAAAATGGCCGAGGGAATGGAGCCCACGCTTTAGCCAACGCCTGCCAGCTCAAAGCGCCAGGTCCAAAGCGCCAATTCGACACCTCACCTCAGAGCTCAACGACGGGAGCTGTCAGGGAGAAGCAGTCTCGCCCAACCCCCAAGCACCCAAGTCAACGATCTCCATCGGCTCCGGCCAGCAGACGTGGCTCTGAGTTTGTAGCCAGACAATTCATGCTGCAACTTGCTGAGCCGCGTAGCAAGAACCGCTGCAAAAAAGACAACCATCCAGCCCTCTTTCATCAGCTCGCTATGACTTCGGGGCCCCAATCATTCATTTCATGAGGCCGCTTCAAACAGCTCTTGCCATCGGTTTCCTAATGGCACCATCTCCACTCTTTGCAGCCACCAATGCTGACATCGATGCCAAAGGCACAGCTCCAACCTTCTGCAATATCAGCAATGAAAAGGCTGGCATTAGCATGACTTTAAGCCCCTCAGGGGACGTGCTAGCTGGAAATGGTAAATTCAGCTATGTGGCCAATGGCAACTCCAAAGTTGTCTTGAGTGCCATCAGCCAGGACTCGCCCACGGGAGCCGCTGAATCCTCCCCAAGCATTGCCTTGGATGACCTGGTGACTAACAGTTCGACCAGTGCCGAAGCAGCAAGTGCTTCATCGGGTGGCGTCGTCCGCAAGGAAGGTTCAATTACTGCCGCAATCACTCAGAGCAATGACACTCGCCTCTTAACGGCTGGCGACTATGCGCTGAAGGCAACTGCTACTTGTACGTCGCTCTGATCAATGAAGCGACTTCTTCTGCTTTGTGCAGCACTGTGGTCTGGGCAGGCATCTGCCCAGACTGCTTTTCTAGAAAAACGGGAGTTCAGTGCCAGAACGGGTACGGTTCGGGTCAAGATGGCCGTTTCGCATACTCGAAAAGGGGCAGTTGAACTGACAGTGCGACTAAAGGGGCCGGGAAAGAATGAAGAGACGCCAGGCACCGTATTGGTCAATGACGTCAATATTGTGCCCAGCGAATTCAAAATACCTCCAAACAAGACACGCAAGCTTATGATTACCTTCCCCGTCCAGGTTGCAACTCGTACTCCTTATTTTGCATGTGTTCTTTATCAGCCTCCGATCGAGCGGATGGAAGGAGACGGTCGACCTGGAGGGTCAATGCTTTTGGCTACGGAATCTTGCTCGCGATTCTGGGTCAACCCGTGATAGCCGGAGAACGGCTCACCTTGGATGACTTTTCAGCCTATCCACCTCAACCCAAGATTGAAGTCAATCTCGACGATGGGAGTACATGCTCTGTCACCGATCGCGCCCCACCTACGCTGATATTTTATGGTCGACAGCTGAATAGTGTCGACCAGCCCTTTGGATCCCAGTCGGGATTAAAAAATGACTTGGGCGGGGGCCTGGCCTTAATGATTCCCCTGGGAGGTACCGGATTTAAGAAATCCTGTAGTGGATTGCTCCAACTTCAGGAAGGCAGGGCGAAGATCGCCTTGGCGAATCAACTCCATGAAGCTGGGCAGATCAGCGATTCCGACATGAAAAAAATTGTTGCCGGCTTGCGTCGAGTCTTAGGAATTTAATCAAGCATGGTCCACATCGTTGAATGGGTCAGGCAAAAGCCTGTCAAAATCCAAAATTGAATACTTTCTTCGTTCTGCTGGAAGCAGATTTGCGATGATGAGACAAGGAGCACGCTGGGCTGATCTCTTTCTGTATTCACCACGGGGACCATGCACCGCTCATCCCCGAGGCGTAGCCATGGCCACCAGGGCTGGGCGGGATCGAAGCGATGGGTGGCGGCAAAAACGACGGAACACGGCGCCAAGTGGCCGCCAATGCCCCGATTGCCGGGGTTCCCGCTCAGACGGTTCCCACTCAGACGTTGCCAAGCTCGAGACTGTCTTATGCCCTGCTGCAGCGGGGGCTTCAGGGCCCTGGCCCTGGGTGATGCGCAGCGTTGCCGCCAACCTTGGGGTCGGCGAGAGCCTGGCGACTGTCGATCGTGATGGGATCGAACGCAGCGGGAGCCAACCCAGCCACAAACCCAGCTAAACTTGTTTGTAAAGCGAATTCGCAACCAATTTGACGACCGTCAGCGTCATTACTCCGACAAGATTATTACCAGATCGGCTGGTGATGCTGAGCGAACTGAATCGCAGCCTTTCAGACAATACCTGCTCTGTCGAACATGTCATCGTGGTTGATGGCAACAGCGTCGACGCCGTTCCCGCAGAGCTGGCGTCCCGGGCAACGATCATCGCCACTGCTAGACCAATCGGCCAAGCAGCCGCTCGCAATCTTGGTTTACTCGTCTCCAAGGGCCAGTGGATCACCAGTGCCGACGACGACGACTGGCTCTATCCCCATTCAATTGATCAACGTCTGAGCGCAATTCAAGCCCAAGATGGCGCCCTTTGGGCGGCGGGTTATTGCACCGATGATGTCAAAAATGATCCGGAGGTCATGGCCGCCGGGCCCTGCCGGCCCGGGGATGTGTGGCGCGCCTGGCCCACCCCCAACGACAGCATTCCACTGGGTCCCACCACCTTGCTCGTGGAGGCCAACTTGCTCAAGCGAGTCGGAGGCTGGATGGGCCTACCCCAAGCTGAAGACGTGGGCATGATGATTGCGGTCACCAGTACAGCCCCTGGGGTCCTAATCGATCGCTACGTCTATCATATTCGCCTTCACCTTGGGCAAATGACCAAGGCAACCTGGTTTGACGATTTAGAACCTCTGTCGCGCCGATCTGCCTGGGAAAGGGGTCAAGCCATTCTGTCCCAAGCCCAGCATTCAAGGCCCCTGATCGCCGCGGCCAGCCTGTCTTCAAGTCGATGAGACCACTGGGCCCACTGGGCCGGGAGCCAGGGCCGCCGCATCCACCACCAAGGTGAGCCTGGGGTGGCTGCGCAGCCAGCTCGCCGGCAACTGTGGCGAGGGGTCTTCGCTCAACAACCGGTGCAGCACGGCGGCCTTACTGCGGCCGGTGGCCACCAGCAGCAGCTCACGGGCAGCCAAGATCTCGACCAGCCCCAGGGTGATGGCCTCGGCGGGCACCGCCTTGGGATCACCGTGGAAGGCGGCGGCATTTTGCAGGCGAGTGGCCGCACTGAGTTCCACCGGGCGACAGCCCAGCTCTGCCGTGCATGGCGGCTCATTGAAGCCCACATGCCCATTGAGACCGATCCCCAACACCTGCAATCCCAGGCCGCCTGAAGCCTGCAGTGCGGCCCCGTAGCGCAGGGCCTCCGCCTCTGGGCTGGGGCTGAGGCCATCGGGCAGCTGAACCTGCTCGGCCGCCAGGCCCAAGGGCTGCTGCAGGGCCTGGGCCATGGCCTGGGCAAACGAGCCCGGATCCCGGGGGGCCAGCCCCACGTACTCATCGAGGTTGAAACTCAACCAGCCTTCCCGTAGGACCTGCCGAGCCGGCGGATCAAGGCGCGCCACCTGGCGCTGCAAGGCTGCATACACGGGCTCCATGGTGCGGCCGGTGGCGAGCCCCAGAGGCAGCTGGGGCCATCGCTGGCGCGCCTCAAGCAACCGCGAGGCCACCAACTCAGCCACACCGGCGGCATCACGGCAGCACAGCAGCGTGAATGGTTCAGCGCCCTGCATAGGGTCCCAAGGCGGCGCCGGGATAGTAATGGCTGAGGATCGCCCCATAATCCAGGCCGCGCAGGGCCATGCCGTAGGCGCCCCACTGGCTCATGCCGATCCCATGGCCATAGCCACGTCCATGGACAAGCAGTGTCACAGCCCGTTGTGGTGAAGCTGCGGCCACGCGGGGCTCGGAGGACTCAGGGTTGAGTGCTGGGTTGAGCGATGGATTGAGCGCTGGGTTGAGCGATGGATTGAGGGGTGATGGATTGAGGGGTTCAAGGGCCTCGAGGGGGGGCAAGGCCAGCAGCGGCGGCCGCGAGAGCTCCTCCCCCAGCAGCTCCAGCTGCAGCAGGGTGCTGCGCAAACCCAGGCGGCTGCGCAGCTGGGCGCCGCTCAACAGCACCATGCCGCGAGGGCCCTCGATCCGCACTTGCCGCACCCGCCCGGAGCTGGTGCGCTCGAGGATCCTCAGGCGGGTGAGGCCACCGCTCTCCGGAAAGGCCTGGCGCAGCTGATCCGGACCAAACCGCTCCTGCCAGCTGCGCACCGGGCTGGCGTCATCAAAGTCAGGCACGCTCACGAGGTAAGGCAGCTGCTGGTTCCAGAGCTGGCCGCTGGCTTCGGTGCTGCCGCCGCTGCTGCTGTGGAAGACGGCCTCGATCAGGCTGCCGGCATGGGTGAGCACCTGGCCCCGGGTGCTGGCCACCGCCTCGCGGGTCGAGGTGGTTTCACCCTCAAGACCGCGGTAAACCTGGCTACTCACGGTGGCCTGAAGGTCGTAGGCGGCGGCGGGGTTGCGCTTCCGCAGGGCGTAGGTGCGGGCGGCCACCGACTGGGCCCGCAGGGCTGGCTGGGGCCAGCTCGACGGCATCTCGCTGCCCACCACACTGGCCAAATAGGGCTCCAGGCCCACCCGATTGATGGCCTGGAGCAGGCCGTCATGGAGCCGCACCTCAAGGCCACCGCGATAACGCCGCAGCTGCGGCCCCAGCATCAGCCCAAAGGCCGCTGCCTCGCCGTCTTCGGGCCCTGGCTGCACTGCCGCTGGAACCACCGCCAGCCAGAGGCTGCCGGCCAAGACTCCCGCCACCGATGGGCTGTTGGCCGATGGGGCACCGCTGCGCCAGCGAATCCCCTGGCCCACCGACTCCAGCTGCAGGCGCCCTCCTGGAGCCAGCTCGGCAAGCTGACGGCCATCGGCCCCACTCAAACGCAAGGGCTGAGCTTGGGCTTCAACCACCAGCTGGGGGCCCTGCTGCAACAGCACCCGTACCTGGGGATCCCCTTCGGCCGCGACAGCCCGCTCCCCCGAGGCCGGCAGCACACCGCCAGCAGCGCTGGCGATCTGGGCCATGGCGGGCTGGTGCATCAACACGGCCTGGAGCGCCAGGGGCACAGGCATGGACAGCACCAGGAGCCATCGGCTGGGCAACAGCCATCGGCTGGGCAACAGCCAAGAGCTGGGCAGCAGCCATCGCTGCCTCCCGCAAGAATCTGCGCCCCCCGCTGCCGCCACCTGCTGGTCTCGCCGATCGAAGGTCCATTGTGACCGCCGTGGCAGCATGCGCCAGAGGCAGTGGGACAGTGCAGGTCACCTTTCTGGGTACCAGCTCGGGCGTTCCCACCCGGGGACGCAATGTGTCGGCCGTGGCCCTGCGGCTTCCCCAGCGCAGCGAGCTGTGGCTGTTTGACTGTGGCGAAGCCACCCAGCACCAGTTTTTGCGCAGTGACCTGCGCGTGAGCCAGCTGAGCCGCATTTTTGTCACCCACATGCATGGTGACCACGTGTTTGGCTTGCCAGGCCTACTGGCGAGCCTGGGCCTGGCCGGCACCTGCCAGGGGATCGACCTCTACGGCCCCGATCCCCTCCGCGATTACCTCGAAGGGGTGTTGCGCACCTCCTCCACCCGTATCGGCTACCCGCTGCGCACCCACCGGGTGCGCCAGGCAGCTAATAGCGGAGCCCTGTTGCTCGATGACGGCGACCTCACGGTGCGCTGCACTCCCCTCACCCACCGGGTGCCGGCCTTCGCCTATCGGGTGGATCAGAAACCCAGGGCGGGCCGATTTGATGTGAAGCAGGCCCGCCAGCTGAACATTCCCCCCGGGCCGATCTATGCCGAGCTCAAGGCCGGCCGCAGCGTCAGCCTCGACGACGGCCGCATCATCAACGGCGCCAGTCTCTGCGGGCCCGAGCGGCCCGGGGCCAGCGTCGTGTACTGCACCGACACGGTCTTCTCAGAGGCGGCCGTCGAGTTGGCCCGCGGCGCCAACCTCCTCATTCACGAGAGCACCTTCTCCCACAGTGAAGCCGAGATGGCGATCGCCCGGCAGCATTCGACCAGCACCATGGCCGCCCAGACCGCGCTTGAAGCGGGCGTGGAGCAGCTGGTGCTCACCCACCTGAGTCCCCGCTACATGCCGGGAAATCCAATGACCCCCGACGACCTTTTGGCCGAAGCCCGGGCCATCTTTCCCAACACGATCATCGCCAAGGACTTCCTCTGCGTGGACGTGATTCCCAGTGAACCGGAGGACGACCCGGGGCCCTGATCCCGCGGCGGCGCCTGCAACAGTTCACGCCATTCGTGTCCGAGGGACCCATCCCCCGTGATACAAAATCCCCGTTAAGGCTTTTACCATGGCCCCTTTCCTCTCCTCAGTCGCTCGCGCCACCCTTCGAGCCGCCCTTCGCGCGCTGCTGGTGCTTCCCCTGGCGCTTGTGCTCTGCATCGGCTTCGGCGGAGAGGCCCAGGCGGCCCAGTGGACGACCGAGCAACTCACCGTGCCAGCCACCCCCGACGGCACCCAGGTGACCTTCAGTGAACAGGAGGTCAAGTCGGGACGCAAGCTCTTCAACAACAGCTGCGGCGAATGCCACGCCGGTGGCATCACCAAAACCAACCAGAACGTGGGGCTCGATCCTGAGACCCTGGCCCTGGCCACTCCGCCCCGCGACAACATCGAGGCCCTGGTCGACTACATGAAGGACCCCACCTCCTACGACGGTGAATACAGCATCGCCGACGTGCACCCCAGCCTGCGCAGCAGCGACGTGTACGTGAAGATGCGCGATCTTGACGACGACGACCTCCGCCTGATGGCTGCCTACATCCTCACCGCCCCCAACGTGCAGGGCATTCAGTGGGGCGGTGGCAAGATTTACTTCTGATCCCACCAGGCCGATCCCTCCAGGCCTGGGATCAGGACAGGAAGGACCTGATCAGATCGTTCTTGGACGTCGTTCCTTGAGCGTCATGCTCCAATCACCACCTGGGAGGATTCCGATTTAATCGGAATCCTCTTTTTTATGGGAGATTTCTGCCCCCCAGCGCCGGTGGTGCGGCGTTGCCCGGCTCCAGGGAGGCAGGCTGCTTGCTGTACCACCACTCCTGCAGGGCCGAATCCAGCCGTTGCGGAAACAAGGTGATCACCGTGCGGGTGGGGCGATAGCCAGGCTGAAGCAGCTCCACGGCGTAGGAGGGGCATCGGCGCGAGGCCAGGTCCGGCACAAAGCGGCGGCCAATGCGCCGCCAGCTCGGCTCCTTGCTGCGCCAGGCCAACCGGCAACACGGCCAGGGCAGCTCTTCGCGGTCAAACAGGCGGCAACATGGCCCCAGCACCCGATAGCTGTATTGGCCCCCGGGGCTGGTGTGCTCGCTACCGGGATCGAGCAAGGCTTGCACCTGAGATGGGGCCAGAGGGGGCATGAAAAAGCCACCCCGAAAGGTGGCAGAAAACTGAATGGATAGCAAGGCTGCTGGATTTCAGGGCTGACGAGCAGCCGGTTGCAGGGCTGACGGGTAGCCGGATTCCAGGGCTGAGCTGAGCGAGCGGCTGGATTGGCTGGAAGGGCCCTAACGGGCCCCGCCAACGCCAACTCAATAAAGCTCTTCTTCGGCGTGGGTCTTGATGGTGCAGTCGCTGGTGGGGTAGGCCACGCAGGTCAGCACAAAACCGGCCTCGATCTGGTCGTCGTCGAGGAAGCTCTGATCCGACTGATCCACTGTGCCAGCCGTGATCTTGCCGGCGCAGGTGGAGCAAGCACCGGCGCGGCAAGAGTAGGGGAGGTCAATGCCCTGCTCCTCAGCGGCATCGAGGATGTACTGGTCGTCAGGAACCTCGATGGTCTTGTTGAGGCCTTCGCTCTCGTTGATGAGGGTGACCTTGTAGGAAGCCATGAAAGAGATTGGGGCTCACAGGCACCCGGAAGCCGGGCCTGCAGGACCCGCCTTTCATACATCCTCCGCAGGCCTTTCCCGTCGATTTCGAGGGCGGAGCCCGGGAAGGCCAATCAAAGCCTGATCACAGATCAGCGTGCCTTATGTAACACGAGCAGCCCCCAGCGCCCCTGCTCGGCAGCCAGATCGGCCTGCCAGCCCTCGGCGGCCAGCACCTGCTGCAGGCCTTCGGCCTGGTCCACCAGCAGGCCACTCAGCAGCCCCACGCCATCTGGAGCCAGCAGGGCAGAAAACGTGGGGCAGAGCGCCTCGATCACGGGCGCCAGGATGTTGCAGAGGAGCAGATCTGCCGGCTGCCCCTCCAACAGCTCAGCCAGCCGCTCGGCTGAGCCCAGATCGAGCCGGATCGGGCCCACGTTCTCCAACTCGTAGCCATTGAGGCTGGCGTTGTGGGCCGTGGCCCGCACGGCCAGGGGGTCGCTGTCGACCGCCATCAGGCTGGCGGCCCCTAGGCGCAGCGCTCCCAGCCCCAAGATGCCGCTGCCGCAGCCCAGATCGGCGGCCCGCAAGCCCGCCAGGCTGCCGCCGTGGCGCTCCGCCTCCACCTCGAGCGCCTCCAGGCAGAGCCGCGTGGTGGGGTGACTACCGGTGCCAAACGCACTGCCTGGATCAATGGTCAACACCAACCGATCGGCATAGTCAGGCGGGCACTCCAGCCAGGCCGGCAACGCCAGAAAGCGCTGTCCAATGGGATCAGGCTGCCAGTGCTGTTTCCAGCTCAGGCTCCAGTCTTCTTCTTCTTGTCGACTCCAGCTGATCGGCGGCAGGGTGAGCCCGAAGGGCTCGGCCAGCGGAGCCAGGGCCCGTTCCAATTCGCTGCGCTGATCAGCCGGCCAGTCGATCGCCGGCAGCCACGCCAACAGCTGGCGCTTCTCGGGGGCCTCCGGGTGGTGTTCGAGGGCCACGCGATGGATGCCGAGTTGGGGCAGCTTCCACAGCAGAGAGTCCTCGAGCTCCAACGGAGCAGCCATCTGCAACCGCCACCAGGCGCGATCGGCGTTGCCCGCCGATGGGGCCGCCGATGGGGCGGCAGTCCCGCTCACAGAGTCACCGGGTGGGCTGCCTGAATGCCCTCGATGGCATGGATTGTGGCCAACAGACTGGCGGGGATGGGGTCATCGAGGCTCAGCACCATCACCGCATCGCCACGCACGATGCGGCGACCCACCTGCATTGAGGCGATGTTGACGTTGTGCTCACCCAACAGGGAGCCCAGATGGCCAATAATCCCAGGCATGTCGCGGTGGCGGGTCACCAGCATGTGGCGGCTGGGGGCCACGTTCACCGGGAACTCATCGATGGTGATGATGCGCAGCTCGCCCTCCGCAAACACGGCACCGGTGACGCTGTGGTTTCCCTGGGGGCTGCGACTGCTCAGCTGCAGCGAACCGCCGGCAAAGTCGCGGCTGGCGTCATCTTTGACTTCCAGCACGTGAATACCGCGTTCCTTGGCCTCAAGCGAGGCATTCACGTAGTTGATGCTGTCGCCCAGGGCCGTGGAAAGGACCCCCTTGAGGGCCGCCACAACCAGCGGCTGGGCCGGATGGACCGCAAAGTCGCCCTGAAGTCGGACCTCCAGTGCACTGATCGCGCCGCCGGCCAGCTGGCTGATCAGCTGACCGAGGGTTTCGGCCAGCTGCAGGTGGGGTTTGAGTTGCTCCATCACCTCGGAGTTGAGCCCGGGGATATTGACCGCACTGCGGGCTGGCAGCCCGAGCAGCACATCGCGGATCTGCTCGGCCACATCGATCGCCACGTTCTCCTGGGCCTCGGTGGTGGAGGCGCCCAAGTGGGGCGTCAGGATCAGGCGCTCGCGAACCTGCCGTAGGGGGGAATCAGCCGCCAGGGGCTCCTTGGCATACACGTCGAGCGCCGCACCAGCGATCGTGCCCGCCGTGACCGCCTCGGCTAGGGCGGCCTCATCCACAATCCCGCCACGGGCGCAGTTGACCAACCGCGCACTCGGCTTCATCGTGCGCAGCAGCTCCGCATTCACCAGGTTTTCGGTGTCGGGCGTGCGGGGCAGGTGAAGGGTCACGTAGTCGGCCTCGGCAAACAGGGCCGGCAGGGGAAGCAACCGCACCTGCATCTGCTGGGCCCGCTCCGCCGACACAAACGGGTCGTAGGCGATCACCTCCATGCCCATGGCCAGGGCCACCCGAGCCACGTGCGACCCGATCTTGCCGAGGCCCACCACGCCGAGCTTTTTCTTGTAGAGCTCGTTGCCCACATAGGTCTTGCGATCCCAGCCGCCCGCCATGGTGCTGGCATGGGCATGGGGCACATGGCGTGAGAGCGAGAGCATCAGCGCCAGGGCCTGCTCGGCCGCCGCGATCGTGTTGCCCTCCGGTGAATTGACCACCAGCACCCCGCGCTTGGTGGCAGCGGGCACATCGACGTTGTCGACGCCAACCCCAGCCCTGCCAATGATGCGGAGCTTCGGAGCCGCGGCAATGATCTCGGCGGTCACCTGGGTGCCCGATCGAATCATCAGGGCGTCGTAGTCACCAATGATCTCCTGCAGCTGCTCAGCCGACAGCCCAGTGCGCACATCCACCTGGGCCACCTGGGAGAGGATGTCGAGCCCCGCCTGGTCAATGGGATCCGAAACGAGAACCTTTGTCATGCCCGGCGGGTGGGTGGGTGAGCCGGCCGTGCAGTGTAGTGAGCAGCGAGAATCGCCCTACTTCATAGGGTCCAGACGTGGCAACTCGGGTGGTGGTGGTCCTCAGGGACCGCAGCAGGTTGCACCAGCTTCAGGCGCAGTTGCTGGCCTGCCAGCCCCCCTTGGCGCGGGTGTTGAGCATTGGTGAGGGGGAGACCCCCATGGCCGAGATCGATGAGCTGAATCCAGCAGCAGCCCGGCGCACCCGCCAGCGACGCATGGCGACCTGGCTCATTCCCTTTGGCTTCATGGCTGGTCTCACCTTCACCTACATCACCGATCTCGACACCTTTGCCTTTGCCGGGGAGTGGAGTCAGCACCTGATCGGGGGCCTGCTGGGCATGGGATCGGGCTGGATGGGCAGCTTTGCGGCGGCGGCCAGTGTCGTGTCTGAAGAAGACGACCGGATCCGCGGCCTGCGCAACCGGCTGGAGGAAGGCTGCTGGCTGCTACTGGCCGAAACCATGGCCGGCGTTGACATGCCGTGGACCACGTTGCAACAGGCCAAACCCCAGGCCGTGGTCCGGCTGTCCGAGTTGTGATGCTGCCGCGCCAGACGCTGCTGGAGGGCAGCCATCACCCATTGGAGCTGGAGGGCCTGGTTGACCTGGCCGAGCAGGCCCTGCGCACCTGGGAACCCGTTTGGAGCCCCTTCCTCGATGGCGCCATACGCGACGAAGCCACCGAGCGGTTGCAGGGCCTCTCCGAACTGCAGCTCGGCAGCTGGGGCGGCTATCCCAACGCCGAGCGCCAGCGCCTGTTGCTGCAACGCCGTGAACTGGGCAGCCTTGAGCTGGGCAGCCGTGAGCAAGGCACACCTGAACTGGGCAGCCGTGAGCTGGGCAGCCTTGAACTGGGCGGTCTTGAGCTAGCCGGCAATTTTCTGTTTGACCCGGCGGAGGCCACCGATTTTCAGCAGGCCCTGATCGCCTTTGGCCTCAGCCCCGGATCGCTGGGTGATCTCTGGTTGCGCGGTGATCGGGGGGCGCAGGGCCTCATCCTCGCCAGCGAGGCGCCCCGCCTGGATGGGGCCGCGCTGCTGGTGCGCAGCGTGGCGGTCCAGGTGGAGCTGCGACCTGTTGAAGCCCTGCAGCTGCCGGTGGCCAGGCAGCCCCGCCGCTTCAACAGCGTGGAGGCTTCCCTGCGGTTGGATGCCGTGGCCTCGGTGGGTTTTGGGGTCTCGCGCAGCCGAATGGCCCAGCTCATCAAGGCCGGTCAAGTGCGGCTCAACTGGCTCCCCGTGACCAGCCCCAGCCGCGAGCTCGTCTGTGGCGATCGCATCCAGCTGCAGGGCAAAGGTGAGGTGCGCCTCGAGACTGCCACCCTCACCAAGCGTGAGCGGTGGCGGGTCGAACTCGAACGCTGCTAAGTTTCCGCAGTGCCCAAGGCATCGCCGGGCGATTAGCTCAGAGGTAGAGCACTACCTTGACACGGTAGGAGTCACTGGTTCGAATCCAGTATCGCCCACTTTAATTCAGCTCCAATGCCTTCCAGTCCAGGCGATCTGCACGTCGTGATCGGCCTGGGACGCTCTGGACTCGGGGCCGCCCGACTACTCCAACGCCAGGGCCATCGCGTGGTGGTGTTGGAGCAACACCGATCACCCAGCTTGGAAGCCAAGGCTGCATCGCTGCAGCACGAGGGCATCGCTGTACAGCTCGGAATCACGCTGGAGCCGGCCAGCCTGAGCGGCTTGCCGGCTGAGCCAGCCTCAGTGGTCGTGAGCCCCGGCATCCGCTGGGACCACCCCGCCCTGACGGCGTGGCGCGCCCGTGGGGTCCACCTGGAAGGCGAATTGGCCCCCGCCTGGCGGGCCAGTGCCGGCGTGCCCTGGATCGGCATCACCGGCACCAATGGCAAGACCACCGTGACCCATCTGGTCAACCACCTGCTGTGCAACCAGGGGATCGACGCCCCCATGGGCGGCAATGTGGGCAACTCAGCCGCCGAACTGGTGCTGGAGCGCTGCCTAGAGCCAACCCGTCGCCCCCAATGGCTGGTGATGGAGCTGAGCAGTTACCAGATTGAAGCGGCCCCGCTGGTGGCCCCGCGCATCGGCATCTGGACCACCCTCACCCCCGACCACCTGGAGCGCCACGGCAGCCTCGAGGCTTACCGGGCCATCAAGCGGGGGCTGCTGGAGCGCAGTGGCGTCCAGATTCTCAATGCCGACGATCCCGACATTCAGGCCCAGGCCCAGGCCCAGGCCTCCAACTGGGAGCGGGCCTGCTGGGTCACCGCAGGCGACCGTGACGCACTGCCTTCCAGCATCACACCATCGCTCTGGATCGAATCCGGTCAGGTGATGCATCGCCCCAGCCATGGCCAGCACAGCGGTGAAGAGGCCCAGGTGCTGATGCCGGCCAACTGCCTGGCCATGCCCGGTGACCACAACCGCCAAAACATGCTGTTGGCCGTGGCGGCGGCACTGGAAGCCGGCCTCGATGGCCAGCAGATGGCAACGGCCTTCAGCAATTTCCCCGGCGTACCGCACCGACTTGAGCGACTGCGGGAGCTCAATGGCGTTGCCTATTACAACGACAGCAAAGCAACCAATTACGACGCGGCCGCAGTGGCTCTCAAGGCCCTCGAAGGCCCCCTGGTGGTGTTGGCCGGGGGTGAAGCCAAGATCGGCGACGCCACAGACTGGCTAAACCAACTCAAGCGCCAGGCCCGGGCAGTGATTCTGTTCGGGTCTGCCCAGGAGACCTTTGCAGAGCTGCTGCACCAGGCCGATTTCGAGGGAACCGTGGAATGCTGTTCAGGCCTCGCGGTGGGTGTAGGCCTCGCGGCACAGCTGGCCGAGCAACACAGCTGCCGTGCCGTGCTGCTTTCACCGGCCTGCGCCAGCTTTGATCAATACAGTGATTTCGAGGCCCGGGGAGACCACTTCAAAGAGCTGGTCCTGGGCCTCTGAATCACCGCCACCTCAGGACCTGATTTCAGCCGAGGCCAAATTCAGCCGAAGCCAAATTCAGCTGAGGCTCTGCCCCCTTCAGGTGCTGCCCCCCAGCTGCAGATAGGCCGAGGCGCCGATGCACACCGCCAGGGGCACCGTGGCAAACAAACCAACCCCGAGGGCCAACACCCCCACGCCACTGATGGTGCCGATCACCAGCAGCAGCACGGCCACATCAAACCATTGGCGCGTCACCATCTGGCGAGCACCGGCCATGGCATCGAGAAAGGCCGCTTTGCGGTCCACCAGCACAAAGGCCGCAAACCAGTAGGCCACCGCCAGATAGATGCCAGGGATGCCAAAGGCCAGCAGGCCCAGCAGAATCGCGATGGCTGCGAAGACGTGCAGGCCAAGGAGATTAAAAATCTGGGACGTCTCCGAAAAGAGCTGCCCGAATGTGAAGGTCTGGCCTTTGGCCGCCATCAGACCGCCATTGAGCAGGGCCAGGTTGCCCACCAGGTGCACCACCACCTGCAGCAGCAGCAACGCGCCATAGGGGACCAGCAAACCCCACTGCGGATCCGTTGCGCTAACCAGAGTGGTCCCCACCGAGGTCGAGGCGATCGACAACACGCCCAACGCAATGGCGTAAAGAATTGAGAATCCAACCAGCACAAGCGCGTTTCGGCCGAAGCCCTTGGTGCCGGCCTGGATGATCGAGCCGTAGTGCATCAGGAAGAGTTTGGTGGTCCGACCAAGTCTGCTGATGGCGCCAACCACGTCAACGGCTGGGGTGATGTTCTGAAACAGCGTTTAGCATCGAAGCCCGGCTCGTGGTCCCGCGGGCTTCTTCAAGGGCCACACCATGGGATTCTTCAAAGGGCCACTTCAAAGGGCCACTTCGAGGGGTTCTTCAACGGGTTCTGCAACAGGTTCTGATATGGCCTATTGGTTGATGAAAAGCGAGCCTGAGGCCTACAGCATCGAGGATCTCAAGCGCGAAACGACCACACTCTGGGATGGGATTCGCAACTATCAGGCGCGCAATTTTATGCGCAGCATGGCGGTCGGTGACCGTGCTTTTTTCTATCACTCCAACGCCAAGCCGCCCGGCATTGTGGGGCTGATGGAGGTGATCGAAACCCATCTGACCGATCCCTCCCAGTTTGATCCCGGATCAAAGTATTTCGATCCGGCCTCGCCTGCGGCCAATCCCCGCTGGGACTGTGCCCGGCTGGCCTATCTGGGCCGCTTCTCAACCATGCTCAGCCTGGATGCGCTGCGCCAATCCTTCCAGGACGACGAGCTCGCTGTCGTCAAACGGGGCAACCGCCTGTCGATCCTGCCCGTGAGCCAAGCCAGCGCCGAGCGCCTCCTCGACCTGCTCGGCCCACCCCGTTAATCCGAAGCCACCTGTGTCCCCTCTGCATCCCATTGGCTCGGATCCGATCGCGATTCGCCGCGCCCTCGAAGAGGGTTGGCAGGCCTTTTGTCGCCATGCGGCGGTCTTGACGGGATTCACCGTGCTCGTGGGAGGTCTCCACGTGCTGGCCTGGGTGGCCTACCGCGGCAGTGGTGGCTTGCTGGAGGGGGGCCAACCCCAGCCAGCACCAGAGCAGCTGGGGCTGGCCATTGCCGCCTTGGGGGTGTATCTGTTCTCGGGCTGCTGGCTGGTGGTGGGCCTGGTGCAAGGAGCGGAGCTGGCCCTCGAGGGCGGCCACCCCAAGCTGGGTCCACTGCTGCGTCTCGATGGCCTGGCGCTGGCCCGCCTGGCCTGGACCAGCCTGTTTCTGCTGCTGTTGCTGGCCCTGGTGCTGCAGGTGGGGGAGGTGAGTTCCTGGCTCCTCACCTGGCTAATCCCTGGCTTGGCACCACTACCGACCTGGGCCGCCAGGGCGTTAATCGTGTATGCCGTGGCCGACCAGGTGCTGGTGGTGCCGATCACAGTGCTGGGGCAGCAGGCAGGATTAGCGGCCTTTAGGAGCGGGCGTCGGGCCACAGACCCCCACTGGTTGTATGCCCTGGGGCTCACAGCGGTGGTGGCCCTCATTCTCCTGGCTGGTTTTCTACTGCTGATCGGCCTGGTGGCGGCCCTGCCAATCGCCTTCTGCACACTCACGGCCGCCTACCGGCAACTGTTCGTCATACCGGTGGGACCAAGGGCCGAAGGGGCCCCACGCACCCCAGCCTGAATCAACCGTGCTGAGCAGCAGCCCCGTGCCGGGGGTGCGTGCTACGGGGCCCAAGCACGGGGCCCCGGGAGCTCAAGACCCACGAGGGCCGCGGCCAGGGCCTGGCTGGCCGTCTCACTCCAGCCTCCCTCAATCGCCCGCTGGGGCACATCCAAGCTGGGATCAGCGGTGAGCACAAAACGCAGCGACCAGCCGTGGCGGTAGCCCTCCAAGCCAAGCCAGAGCGCGTCGCGCTCAAGCTCAAGGGAGAGGGACTCCTCCTCCATCAACTGATCGGCCAGGGTATCGAGCTGTTTCAACAGCGTGATGACCCCCTGCTGCAGGGCCTGCGTTTCATGGCTGGTGAGTTCAGCGGCCCAGTGCTCACCACCGATCAACGCCACAAAAGGGTGGCGCTGCGGATCGAACCGCAGTCGCCAGCCATCGCCACCGTGGAGCTCCAAGGCCGAACGGGTCAGCCGGGCAGAAGATCGGGCTGGTCTTGTTCGTCGCTGAGTTCAATGATGGCGCGCTGCACCGGCTTGATCATCGAGTCGTCGAGCAGGCCGTCGAAGTCGTCAAAGCGACGTTGCTTGGCCCGAAAGGCAATGCGCACCGTGGTGAGGTAGCGATTGGGGGAGTGGCGAATGAGGCTCTCACCCCGCTGGGCCAACTCCTTGGGACTCAGATCAATGCCGCTGTACATGAACACTCCTTCCAGCTCTCGACCTTAGGTCAACTGGGTCTGAAACCCCGCTAGAAGAAGATCCATGGAGGGCACCCTTGCCATTGACCTGGGCAGCACCACCACGGTGGTGGCCTTTCAGGCGGCCGGTGCACCCCCCAAACTGCTGGCCCTGGAGCCTTACAGCCTGGTGGATCCCTGTGTGGTTCCCAGCCTGCTCTGGCTGGCTTCCGCCGATGCGCCAACCCCGCTGGTCGGTCGCCAAGTGGTCGATGCGGGCCTGGCCCACCACACAGGCCCCCAACTGCACCGCGATTTCAAACGATGGATTGGCCAAGAGGGTCCCAACCAGAAGGCTCCGTCGTCCGATCAGGCATCGCCGTCGCTGCCCCTAACGGCCGAGCAGGCCGGGGAGCTGCTGCTGCTGCAGCTCTGGCGGGCCCTTCCCGACGGCATCGAACCAGCCCGCCTGGTGCTCACTGCACCGATCGATGCCTACCCGGGCTACCGCCGTTGGCTTGAGGAGGTATGCCGTCAATTGCCTGTGCCTGAACTGGCCCTGGTCGATGAGCCCACGGCGGCGGCAATCGGCTCCGGCCTGGCCCCGGGCAGCACGGTGCTGGTGGTCGACCTGGGGGGCGGCACGGTCGATCTCGCCCTGGTGCAGCTGCAGGGGGGGGAAGGACGGGCTGCCCCCATCGCCCAGCTGCTGCGCCTGGCCGGCCGCAACCTGCCGGGCAGCCGCCAGCGGTTGCGCTGCGCCCAGGTGCTGGGCAAAGCGGGCCTCGCCATCGGCGGGCGCGATCTTGACCGCTGGATCGCCACCTTGCTGTGCCCGAATCAACCGCTGGAGGGCTCGCTGCTGGCGGTGGCTGAACAGCTCAAATGCCAACTCAGTGAATCCGAGCAGGCCCGGGCCCTCTGGAGCGACGGCCAGGGCCGCAGCCATGACCTGGTGCTCTCCCGTCAAGACCTGGACCAGCTCCTGCAGCAGCGTGGCTTTATGGCTCAGCTGGACCAGCTCCTCAACTCCGTGTTGGCCCAGGCACGCGGCGCCGGCATCAGCGAGACCCAGATCGATGCGGTGCTGCCCGTGGGAGGCAGCAGTCGGCTGCCCATGATCCAAACCTGGCTGCAGCACCGCTGCGGCGCGATCCCCCTGCGCGACCAACGCCCGGTGGAAGCGGTGGCCCTGGGGGCCCTGAGCCTCACCCCCGGGGTACGCGTGCGCGATGTGCTGGCCCGGGGCGTGAGCCTGCGCTGCTGGGATCAACGCAGCCAGACCCATCGGTGGCACCCCCTCTACGTGCCGGGGCAGAGCTGGCCCACTGAAGCTCCGCTCGAGATGCTGCTGAGCTGCAGCCAAAACGGCCAGACCTCGATCGAGCTGGTGCTCGGCGAACCGTCTGAAGATCAACGGGCCGAGGTGGTGTTTGTGGAGGGCCAGCCCGTGCTGAGGGCCCGCCCCGCCGGCAATCCCCAGGTCGAAGCCTGGAGCCAGCAGCCGACGCCACTGCCCCTGAGCTCCCCTGGCCATCAGGGGGTCGACCGGCTGCGGTTGCGGTTCTCGCTCGATGCCCACACCCGCCTGCAGCTGGAGGTCGAGGACCTCTGCACCGGCCACACCCAAACGGGACTCACACTCGGCCCCGTGCGTTAGCCCCGTGCGCTAGTGGACGCCACAGGCGCTGCCCCCTCAGCGTGGCTGCGGGGCCCATGGGTCCATAGAACAGGTGCTTCGCTCGCAATTCCCCCGCCTTGGCCCTGCGCCGGCACAGGCTGCCCCGCTACTGGCTTGGCCTCACCCTGGGCCTGGTGATGGTTGGCATTGGTGGCACCTACCTCTGGGAGCGTCAGTTGCCCGAGCGGTTGCGCCGCGCAGGCCAGCAGGGTGATCTCGAGGCCTGCCTCCGCTATGGCGAGCAGCTGAGCGCCCTGCGCTGGATGGGGGAACAGGCCCCCAGCGAGCTGGCCGAATGCCGCCGAAGCCGGGCGCGCCAGCTCTGGCACCAACAAGCCTGGGCCCAGGCCCTGGGTCTGCAGCTGCAGCTGGTCAATTCCACCGCGGCCACCCTGGGCGATCGCCAGCAATTGCAGCGCTGGGAAGACAACCTCCAACAGATGGCCCTCGGCCGCTTTCAACAGGGCGATCTCAATGGGGCCCTAACCCTGCTCGGGGCGATCGGCGAAAACCACAAGAGTGGCGGCAACAGCCTGGGCGACAAGTTCAGGGAGGTGTGGAACAGCAACCGCTACCAGCTGGAGCGAGCCCGCAAGCTCAGCGATCAAGAACGCTGGTGGGAGGCCGTCGATGCCCTGAACCGCATTGACCATCCCTGGTGGAACCGGCAGAGCAAGGCCCTGCGCCAAACCGTCGAAGCCGGTATCAATCGACTCAAGGGCCAGGAGCGGGAGCACGACAGCCACGGCTCCCTGCCCCACACCGTGTCCTCAGATCAGCTCGACATCCAGGTGCAACAGCGCATCGCCAAGGGCCTGGACGAATGGACGGCCTTTCAAGACGCCTGCCGGGCCCTCGGTGGCACGGTGGTGGAAGCCGGCCCCGAAAGTGCCTGTCGCCGCTGAGTCAAACCTGCCCATGACTAGATTGCGGCGCGTTATGGGGTCGTGGCCATGCAGCCAGGGGACAAGGTCAAGGTGAACACCAGCGTGGTGGTGTTCCACCATCCCCAGCACCGCGGTCAGCCCTATGACCTGCAGGGTCAAGAAGGTGACGTGGTGAGTGTGCTCGAGAACTGGAAGGGACGCCCGATCAGCCCCACCCTGCCGGTGGTGGTGGCCTTCGGCAAATTCAAGGTGCACCTGCGCCCCGATGAACTCATGGTGCTTTGAGCAGGAAGACCCCTTCCTCCCCATCGATCTCCTGCAGACACAACTGGATGGATTCTTGCCGGCTGGTGGGCACCAGCCGGCCGCAAAAATCTGGCTGAATCGGCAATTCCCGATGGCCCCGATCCACCATCACCAGCAGGCTCACCCGCCGTGGACGTCCCCAGGCCTGCAGCGCCTCCAAGGCGGCCCGTACGGTGCGGCCCGTGAAGATCACGTCATCAACCAGCACCACCTGCCGGCCCTCCAGGCTCACAGGGAGCTCGGTGGCCTGCCCCAAGCGGGTTCCGACCCGATCGAGATCATCGCGGTGAAAGGTCGGATCGAGGCTGCCACGCTCGATGCCATGGCCACAGATCATCTCAAGGCGGCGTGCCAGCACCTCCGCCAAAGCCACCCCCCGGGTGGGGATCCCCAACAACACCAACGCCTCGCTGTCGGTCACCCCCTCAAGCACTTGGGAGGCAAGCCGGTCGAGCGTGCGGCGCAGATCGTGGGCCGAGAGCAAGGCAAGGCGCCTGCCTCCAGTTGGCTCCAAGGCTCCATCAGGGTTTGGCTCCATGAAACCCTCACCAGCCCGCCAGCTTTGGCAGGATTCTAAGAATCAGACCCATGTGGCCAAAGCCTGACCCGAATCAGGGACAAGAAGACAGCCCTCCATGCGGGGGGTAGGTTGGTTTTGGACAGTCAACTGATCTCACTTCAGGTGACCACATCCACAAAAGGTCGGAGAAGCAGGTCGGGTGAAAGCAGTTCCCTCTTCCAAAACGACGGGTCTGGCCAACAACAACGGCCCTTCTCCCGCCTTCCGCGATTCCCAGTCCATTGCCCCTGTGGTGTTGGCAATCCTCGATGGCTGGGGGCATTCCAACAATGAGGAACACAACGCGATTCGGGCCGCTTCAACACCGGTGATGGATGCCCTCTGGCATGCCTATCCCCACACCCTCATTGAAGCCAGTGGTGGCTCTGTGGGTCTGCCCGACGAGCAGATGGGGAATTCAGAGGTGGGGCATCTCACGATCGGCTCAGGCCGCATCATCCGCCAAGAGTTGGTGCGCATCACCCAGGCGGTCAAGGACGGCTCACTCGCGCGCAACGGTGCCCTGAATGCGTTGGCCGACACCCTGTTGGCCGATGGCGGCACGCTACATCTGATCGGGCTCTGCTCCGACGGCGGGGTCCATAGTCATATCGATCATCTCGGTGGATTGCTGCACTGGGCTGCAGGGCGCGGCCTCCGTGACATCTGCATCCACGTGGTGACCGACGGGCGGGATACGGCCCCCAACAGTGCCGAAGCGTTCATCGAACGAATCCAAAGCCATATCCAGAACGCTGGGGTGGGGTGCATCGCCACCCTGTGTGGTCGCTACTGGACCATGGATCGCGACAACCGCTGGGAACGCACCGAAAAGGCGTACCGCCTGCTCACCGAAGCCAGTCCGATCAGCCCCCAGACTCCCGTTGAGATTCTCGAAGCCTCGTATGCCAATGGCATCAGCGATGAATTCCTTGAACCGGTGCGACTGGCCGCAGGCCTGATCAGCCCAGGCGATGGCCTGGTCTGTTTCAACTTCAGACCCGACCGCGTGCGGCAACTGATGCGCGCCCTGGTCATGCCCGAGTTCGACACCTTTCCACGGCAGCGGATTGAACCCCTCGCTGTGGTCACGTTCACCCAATACGAGAAGGGGTTACCCGTGGCCGTGGCCTTCCCCCCTGAGTCGCTCGACGGGCTATTGGGCCAAGTGATCTCGGAAGCTGGGCTACGCCAGTTCCGCACCGCAGAAACTGAAAAATATCCCCATGTCACCTACTTCATGAATGGCGGGATCGAACAGGCCTTCCCCGGGGAAGACCGCCATCTGGTGCCGTCGCCCCGCGTGGCCACCTACGACCAGGCTCCGGCCATGGCCGCCGAACAACTCACCGACAACTGCATCGCCGCCATCAAGAAGGGGATGTATTCCCTGGTGGTGATCAATTACGCCAACCCCGACATGGTGGGGCACACCGGCAAAATGGACGCCACCAAAACGGCGATCACCACCGTTGACACCTGTGTCGGGCGGCTGATGGAAGCCACCAACCGCATGGGAGGCACCCTGCTCATCACCGCAGACCACGGCAATGCCGAGGTCATGGAGGGGGCCGATGGTCGCGCTTGGACCGCCCACACCACGAACCCCGTTCCGGTGATTTTGGTGGAAGGTGAGCAGCGCAAACTGCCCGGCCATGGCACGGCGGTGGTGATGCGAGAAGGCGGCGGACTCGCCGACATCGCCCCCACCCTGCTCGACATTCTTGGCCTGGACAAGCCCGCCATGATGACGGGCACCTCACTGGTGGAGCCCGCTGGCGTGCCAGCATCCGCCAACCGCATCCCCCAGCCCCTTGGCATCTAGCCTGGAGTCATTCCCCCACTGCCCGGGCGCCAACGATGATCACCAACGTGCTCTCCTGGGTCTGGATCGGCAGTGGCGTGTTGTTGATCATTTCGGTGCTGTTGCACAGCCCAAAGGGTGACGGCATGGGCGGTCTGGCGGCTAGTGGTGGATCCATGTTCAGCAGCGCCCGCAGTGCCGAGCAGACCCTCAACAGGATCAGCTGGACCCTCCTGGCCCTGTTTCTTGGGTTGGCCGTGGTCCTGAGTGCCGGATGGTTGCGTTGATGACCCGCCGAGGATTGCTGGCGGCCCTCACCGCCCTGTTTGGCGTCACACCAGCCGCAGAGGCCGCCGCCAAGGCCGCAGATCCAGCCTGGTCCCTCAGCGATGCCCAGTGGAAGCAGCGGCTTAGCCCAGCCGCTTACCAAGTACTGCGGCGCGAAGGGACTGAACGGCCCTTCAGTAGCGCCCTGAATGCTGAGAAACGGCCTGGGACTTATCACTGCGCCGGCTGCGACCTGCCCCTGTTCAGCTCCAAGGCAAAATTTGATAGCGGCACCGGCTGGCCCAGCTTTTGGCAGCCCCTGCCCAAGGGCATCACGACCAAGATCGATTTCAAACTGATCGTGCCCCGCACCGAGTACCACTGCACGCGCTGCGGCGGTCACCAGGGGCACGTCTTTAACGACGGACCCCGGCCAACCGGCAAGCGCTATTGCAACAACGGGGTCGCGCTCACCTTCAAGCCCACCTAGGTGGTGAATTCGCTGTTGTAGGCCTCTTCACCATGGGCCTGGATGTCCATGCCTTGGCGCTCCTCATGGTCGCTCACCCGCAAGGGCACCACCATGCGCAGCACCTGCAGCACCGCGTAGGTGCCCACCGCCACCCACAGCGCCGTGAACCCAGCGGCCTTGAGCTGAATCCACAGTTGCGCCGCCTGGCCCATCAGCAAACCGTTGGCACCGGCGGGATTCACCGATTTCAGGGCAAACACCCCGGTGAGCACGATCCCAAGCAACCCGGCTACCCCATGAACGGGCAGCACATCGAGGCTGTCATCAAGCCCGATGCGGTTCTTCAACTGCAAGGCGGCCTGGCTCACGACAGCAGCAGCAAAACCGATCAGCAGGGCCCCGATTGGGCTCACAAATCCGGCTGCAGGAGTGATCGCCACCAGGCCCGCCACAGCGCCAGTGGCCACTCCCACAGCCGTGGGCTTGCCGCGTTGCAGGGTTTCCAGCACCATCCAGCCCACAGCGGCGGCGGCGGCGGCCGTGTTGGTGGTGATACACGCCAAAGTCGCCAAATTGCCAGCCACCAAGGCACTGCCGCCGTTGAAGCCAAACCAGCCAAACCACAGCAAGCCCGCTCCCATCAAGATGAATGGCACGTTGTGGGGCGGGGCGGTGTGATTCGGGTAGGTGCGGCGGCGGCCAATCACCAACGCCGCCACGGTGGCACCGATACCTGAGGCCATTTCAACCACCAGGCCCCCAGCAAAATCGAGGGCACCCATGCCATCAACGCCCAGAAACCCGCCCGGCCCCCACACCATGTGGGCCAGAGGGAGGTAGACGAACGTGCTCCAAAGCACCAGAAAACCAAGCCAAGCCCGGAAGTGCATGCGCTCCACAACCGCTCCAGAGATCAGGGCGGGCGTGATGATTGCAAAGGTGAGCTGGAACAGGGCAAAGGCCCCATGACTCAGCGACCCGTCGCCATACGGACTCGACCAATTGCTGAGTCCGGCCCACTGCAAACCACCGATGAAGGGGGCCCAGCGGCCTGAGCCCGGAGAAAACGCCAGGCTGTAGCCAAACAACACCCAGAGCACACTCACGAGCGCCATCGCCGCGAAGCTCATCACCATGGTGTTGAGCACGTTGCGACTGCGCACAAAGCCGGCATAAAAGAGCGCCAGGGCGGGCGTCATCATCAACACAAGGGCGGCACTGATCAACACAAAGCCGTTGTTGGCACTTCGAAGGGCCAACGGAGCCATGGCAGCCGGATCAACGGCAACAAACAACACAGGACTAACGCCTCAAAAACCTGGCCACCCTGCGCTCGGCGCACCTAAATCTTCGTAGCCGTCGCTACAAACCCGCGCAACCCGGTGACTACTGATACACAAAAGCCATCCATCAAAAGGATGCCCGGTCAGCCAGTCACCCGGGCGTAGGCCTCGAAACGGTCCATAAACACCTGACAGACCCGCCGAGAGCGACAACGGTTCAAATATAAGAATCAGGCCGCACACTCAGCATGAAACGACAAGATCATTCAACGGCGACGCCACGATTACTGTGCACTCTCAAGCTCACGCCAGTAAGGCCTACCCGTGACATCGGCCAGCGACTGATTTCTCGAGGCATTGCTCATCAAGGCGAAACTAACTGCACGAGTGGAGTGGGATAAATCGACGCACAACGGCACAAAAAAGGAGGGCAAAAGCCCTCCTTGTGCTGCACTGCGTACAGAACTGAGTAGTCGAGACTCAGTAGTCGAAGTCGCCCATCAATAGTCGAAGTCGCCGCCCATGCCCCTAGATGCAGTTGATTACTGGGTTCTTGGCGCCTTCCAAGGGGTCCGAGGGTCTAGAATAAACTTGTTTAGCACTCGGTTTAGCACCAATCACCTCGATGCCAGAAGAGAGCAAGACCTACCGTGAATACGAGGTGCTCATCAAAGATCGGATGTGGTTGCTGCTTTGGGCTCCAGGCAGACGATCTGACTACTACTACGCAAAGGTGAAAGTTGGCACCAAGAAGTATGCATATCGATCACTAAAGACAGACAACAAAGATCTTGCCACTGAAAAAGCATTTGATATTTACGCTGAGGTTATCAACCAGATCAAGAAAACTGGGTCATCGTCACCACTGACTGTTCGCAGTCTGTGCAACAAATGGATCAAGCAAAAGCAAGACCGACATGACGGTGGCAATCTCTCGCTTTCTTTGATGAGAGCGCATCGCAACGTCTTCACAAACTTCGTCCCAAACTACTGCGATGCACATAGTTGGAAAGGAATAAAAGATATTCCCCTGGATGGTTGGATTAGTTACAGGAAGTGGAGGACGGAAGAAGGATGGAAGTTTGTTGGTCTTGACGAGAACGGCAAAGTCAGATCAGGTACAAATCAGATGCGAAGACCACCAAAAGGATCAACAGTCAACCGTGAGATCACCATGATCCAGGAGTGGTATAGATACTTGCTCGTGCCCGAAAAACTTGCAGCTTCAACTCCTGAAATCCACAAGACGAAGCAGAAGCGAGATGAGAAGACCGCTAACGTCCCTTTCACCAGAGAAGACTATACGAAGATCTACAGAAGGTTCAGACAGTGGGCGAACGAAAAGAACCTAACTCGAGCTCAAAAACCAGAGTGGAGGCAGGTTGTGTATCTGTTTTTCCTATGCTCATCAAATGTTGGATGGCGTCCTGATAGCGAAGGTCTTGAGATGCGATGGAAGGATCTGAAAGTCCGAGAGCGACTGGCAGAACTACCAAATGGTCAGAAGAAGACTGAGCATATTGCTCACCTCGACATCTGGGACAGAAAGAACAGCAGGCAGCGTTCAGGGAATTTCCTTGGTGGTGAATATTTCGTTCGACTAAGGGATTTTTACCAGCAGTGGCACAAGGAAAATCCGAAATGGCACAAACCAAATCTCAATTCCTACATCTTCTGTGATCCCGCTACTGGCAAAAGACTAAACTACAATTCTATTTTCAAGGTATACAAGAATATCCTTCAGTCTCTCGACATGAATGACACCATCACGAACAAGGATGGAAGCACACACGAGAAGTTTAGATACACCTTCTACTCTTGCAGATCGTTCTATGTGAACGAGAGACTTAGAGAAGGGGTTGAAATATTTACTGTCGCAAAGCAGACGGGACACTCAGTATCTGTATGTGAACAATTTTATGCATCTCTACAAATCCAATTACGTGCAGATGAATCTACGAAACGAACGTATGGGGCAAAGAAGCAGAGCGAGGGTGAACTCTTATTTGACTGAGGACTGCTGACCCTCGATCTTCAACAACCGCTGGTTTAGATCTTCAACGTCATCGACAACCTCCACCTCGCCCTTCTCCAACTTCTCTAGACGCTGCAGAAGGTCCTGCAACATCGTCGAAGTTTCATCAGCAGCACTGGTGCCCTTGCTTGAGTTCTGCGGTGCTACAGGCGATGGAACAGACGGTGTGGTGTTGAGGATCTCACCGTTTGTTGCGATGTAGATCTCAGCGAAGCGTTCCAGGACCTTTGTGTATTGCTTCCCCTGCTCCTTACAGAGAGATCTGAACCCATCCAGGGTGTCAGGAGCGAAGTTGACGTTGAATGCTCCTGGTCTCGCTGGCACTGGCGTCCCTGGTATCTACAGCAATGGTACTGATAGATACCACAGGACGGAGCAAAGGTTGCACTGTCTAGCAACCGTCACCGTTGCCAAAAGGATCTGCACTGTCCCCTGGAGCACTCAGAAATCGCTTTCGTTGCTCCTGTGCCCATCGCTTTCGCTCATGAGCATCACTGGCACGTTTTCCTGCAGGACGACCACTGAGTGTGCCCTTGCGTCGTCCCCACAGCATTTCTGAGAGATCTGGTGCGTAGTGCTTCACAAGTTCACCCATCGGAAAGCACTTACTGCACTCAGGACAGACGAGGACACGATTTCCCTGAATGCCAGTGCCCATGGATGCACCATTTTTCATGCAGCTCGGACAGCGAACAAACCAGTATTCCTTCCCACTCATCATTCCATATGCTTTTCGACCGTCCTGCAACCAGCGTCTCTTCAGTTCCTGGAACACTTCTTCTTCTCTTTGACTACTACTATTTTTTGATGACATAACGTGCTTTAGCATAAGATTATTGTTTCAGAATGTGTCAGTTTGCAGATAATCCCTGGAAAAGACTTCAACAACTTGCATACATATAATTGAAGATTGATTGATACTCTCTAAAGTTCCTTAGAACGCTCTAGATCCCACTTCAACATCAATATTATAGCACTAAATAGAAAAGAATGGTATAATAAATGTATCTTTGTTGATACACTCTAGCGGTCTTACCGTTCGTTCTATTGAAGCTTCAAGAGGAGATAGATGAATACTTCAACAAAAACACTACAACATGAAATTCTTGATGATCACAAACCAACTACTACTCATATCTCATACAAGCAACATGAGAAGAGTTTGCTTGTGATGGAACAAAAGTTGATGAAACACTACTGCATGAATAGGTCAGACTTGCACAAGCACTTCATCAGGAATGCATACAACACTCTGGGACACTTGTTTTGACAAAATGGATAAAGCAACTCGTGAGAAGAAAGAACTGTTGATCAATCACTTAGTTGCCGAGAGGAGCAAGATTGAAGACGCTTGTGGAGGCAAACCTCATGATGACATCAAGAAAGTCTACTCACTCATTTCAAATACTATTGCCGAACTCAAGATGGAAGTATTCATGATGGACTATTCCGACTACGAGGAGAACCTAAACGAACTTCTTGGCATAGGGAGATCAAGCAAATGAAAGATATGCTATACAGAGATTTCCAGGAGTTGCTTTATCGTGCATACCTTGAAGATCGAAAAATCATCCAGAGACTTAGGGACAAACTAAAAGATCCTGACTACATTAGTGATCTTGAAAATGACCCTGAGCTCCAAGACTGGCAAAACATAAATCCAAGAGCAATAGATCCACGCAAACAAGGTAGATCAAAATACTATCCCAATCCTTACGATCCCCAGCAAGGAGTGCGTGTTTATGAAGAAAAGAACCCTAAAGCGATGAAGAAACTTCGTGAGATTATCGATAGGAGAAACAAGAGACATGCTAAACATCAAGATTACAAGTAAGATTACAGAAAATCATTTATTGGAGATCCTAAAGCGAACAGACTTCACTGATCTCACACAATATCTTGATGCTCGTGCAGCTGCAGATGCGAAGGTCCTGAAACAGAACAAGAGGTTGTCGCTGTGATCACCTTTCGAGATCTTCTAGAGATTATTGAGGACTACAACCCCCAAGCAAAGTTCGTCATCTACAACAAAAAGACTAGAGCAGTCCTTGGTTCTGCTGTTGGATACGATGCTGCTAAAGCAAAAGCATCTCAACTCAGGAAGCAATACAATCTGAAGTTTGATGATGTCTCTTTCATGTCAGATCGGAAATTCTACGGATCCAGAAGCAGTCAAAACAGCACCTCACCTGGAAGAATTGAATATGCACCTAGGTACAATCCGAGCAAAGGCAGACGCTTCCGTGGGAGATACGATGATCAAGGAAACTTCCACGATATTGACTAGAAATAAATGCGGTAGATCAACAGGTCTCATGGTAGATTAGATCTACCCCCCCCCAAGATCTGATGTCAGAAAGGGTGTTAGACATTCAAGATCGTCTCCTTGCAAATAGTGCATCGAAAATCAGTCGCTATCGACCAGAGATTGATGGACTAAGAGCATTTGCCGTTGTTGCAGTCATCATCAATCATTTCAACAAGGATATCCTGCCAGGAGGATATCTTGGTGTTGACATTTTCTTTGTCATATCTGGATACGTCATCACATCATCGCTGTTCGGACGACCCAGCAAAAATTTCAAGGACTTTATTAGCGGATTTTACGAACGAAGGATCAAACGACTAGTCCCAGCACTCTCAGTCTTTGTTCTGATAACGAGCATTGCGATCTGTCTGTTCAATCCAACGCCAGGATTGTCATTGCTGACTGGCATGACATCTCTATTTGGACTTTCCAATCTCTATTTGCTCAAGCAGTCCACAGATTATTTTGCTCAATCAACGGAACTAAATGTTTTCACTCACACATGGTCTCTTGGAGTTGAAGAGCAATTCTACATATTGTTTCCGTTCCTGATTTGGTTTTCTGGATTTGGTCGTCAAACCAAAAATGGAGCTCGCAATCTTTTTCTAGCAGTTGGAGCACTGACCATTGCATCGCTGATCGGATTTCTCTATCTCTATCCAGCGAACCAACCAGCAGCATATTTCTTGATGCCATCCAGGTTCTGGGAGATGGCAGCAGGATGTCTGATCTTTATTGGATTTCAAAAGCGAGCATCAATCGAACAAGTACTGGAGAAGGTGCCACCACTTCTAGTGCTGGCATTGATTGTTGGGGTGATGTATCTACCGATGTCGATGGCAGCTGCATCCACCATTGCAGTGGTTGCTTTGTCGTCCATCCTGATCGCCTCCTTGAAGGAGCAGACAGCAGCATTCAAGGTCTTCACCAATCCCAAGGTCGTCTACATCGGTCTGATCTCCTACTCGCTTTATCTATGGCACTGGGGGGTGCTCTCGATCAGTCGTTGGACTATTGGCATCCACTGGTGGTCAGTGCCCTTCCAGGTCGCCCTGATGCTTGGTTTGGCGATTGCTTCTTATCGATGGATCGAGACACCACTTCGTAAGGGGAACTGGTTTGGGAAACGATGGAAGACCTTGATGGTTGGCGGTGGTCTAATAACAGTCAGTTCTCTAGGCATCTACTCCATCAGGAAAGTTTCAACAAACCTCTATCTGAAACCTTCCTTGTCAACAACTGAACAAACATGGTGGTTTGATAAAGACGGAAAATATATAGAAAAATGCCATGTAAGAGAACGTTTCACCGAAGAACTAATGAAAGAGTGCCTTGGGAGATACCAAGTCCTCGACAAAACTAATGTTGGATACCTTATCGGAGATAGTCATGCAAGAAACTATTTGATTGCCGCCAGAGAAGCGCTACCAAAGTTAGATGTCAAATACATGACAATGGGACATGGTTGCGCTTTTCTCCCTGCATCAATGATAAATGATCAATTAGACAAGAAGGTCTCATGCGATCAATACTCAAGAAGCGTTGCGTCGCTAATAGCAAAGGAAAGCAGACCTGGAGATATTGTTTTTATTGGGCAGGCACTGCGTGGAGGCGACCATGATGCACGTGCTGTCCAAGAATACTTTGATCACATCAGGATATTTGCTAGCACACTGAGCAGCAAATCTATACCTGTTGTTATTTTTGATGGAACATTTCCTCCAGGACCAGATCCATCGCTGTGCACGAAAGAAGTGTGGAGACCATTTCCAAATAAGTTCAACTGCGAAAAAAGCGTTGACGAAGCACACTACTCCTTCAAACGATTTGACAAATTAGCAGTGTCACTTTCTAAGTCATCGGAAGGCATCTACTAT
>CAMDVN010000007.1 GCA_945877595.1 Cyanobium sp. NIES-981
TTCGATCGCTACAGCCGAGCTGTTGGATTTCCGTTTTCGCGCTCCTCTGAGCTCATGTCGGATGGTGAGTGGATACCGCGGGTTGATATCAGTGAAAATGATGAGGCCTTCATGATCAAGGCTGAGATCCCTGGTGTGCGCAAGGAAGACGTCAAAGTCACGCTTGAAAATGGCGTGCTGACTCTGCAGGGTGAGCGCAAGCAAGAGCGGGAGGAGAAAGGCTGGCGCTTTCATCGCGTCGAGCGCTCCTATGGCAACTTCATTCGAAGCTTCAATCTGCCCAGCAATGTCGATGATTCCCATCTCAAGGCCCACTTTCATGATGGCCTGCTGGAAGTTGACATCCCCAAAACCGAGCAGGCTCGCCCCCAGGCGGTTGAGGTGCCCGTCAGCTAAGTGCTTGCGGGATCGCATTTGAATCAGCAAGGCCCCTGCCGAGAGATCCGTTTGTCTGATCTTGTGGGGCGATCGTTTGATGTTCTTAGGGGCTGCCAGTCAGTCCCTTTTTTGATGCTCTCGATGCAGTGCTCTGCGTTCATGCTTGACTTGCTCCTTCACCCTGCGTTGTTGCTGCGGCTGTTGGCATCCGGCTCGGTTGAGGTGGAAGCAGAGCATGGCCAACGCAGTGCCGAAACCACTGCGCTGCTTGAGGCGGCTCCGCTCTGCTGATAGATGCACTGATGCATTGATGAACTGATGAACTGATGAACTGATGCATGGATGCACTGATGCAGGGAGCTGGCGATGGGCCTGGGGCGTCCTAGGTGAACACGCCTGGCTCCAGATTCAGCGCAGGGCTGGTTTGGCTGACCCCCTGGCTCCAACGGTTTGATTGGCTCCCGTCAGCCACCACGAAGCAAGCTGATCACCTTGGCATCGGAGAGCTGATCAAAGACGGTGTAGTACGCCCCAACGGCATGCAGGCCTTTGACCACCTTGAGGCAGATCAGCGCGTCGACCAGCGGTTCCAGCACGGGAACCAACTGCTGGTCGACAACCGGCACGGCCAGCACCAGGGCCGTTGGATTGCATTGCCGCAGCGAAGCAAGTGCAGCCCGCACTGTGAGGCCTGTGGCGATACCGTCATCGACCACGATCAGGGTGCGATGTGCCAGTTCGCTGGGATCCGGATCGCCAAACAGGCGCTGGCGCCGCGCCAACTCCTTGCTCTCTTCGGCGAGGTTGGCACGAAGCCTGGCCTTGGCTTCGCCACTGAGGCTCTCGACCAGCGAGCTCCACACCACCACGCCTCCAGGCGCCAGGGCGCCGAGTCCATATTCAGGATTGGAGGGCAAGGTGAGCTTGCGCACGGCCCAGGTCACCAGGGGCAGCTTCAATTGGTGGGCCATGGCTGCCCCCACGGCGACGCCACCCCGGGGCAGGGCGACCAGGGTGGTGTTGGCGCCTGTTTCGCGCCATGGGCCGAGTTGGTTAGCAAGTTGTAGGCCCGCGTCATCGCGGTCGTGCCAGAGATGGCCGCTCATCGGGACGGTTGCGGCAAGACGGTTGCGGCAAGACGGTGGGAGGCGGGCAGGGCCATGGTCTTGTAGGGCGGTGGGTGCTGGGAATGGGATGCTGAGTTGTTCATCCAGATCTGCGGCAGATTGACAGCTGGCGGCCGATCTTGTTGCCAGAAGATGATGCTCTAGATGTTCATGATCAGCATCTGCTCGATGCGGGAGGCAGTAAGTTATTGTGTGCTTGATTATACTGGGATCCTGGTGTCTGAACGGCAGGCATGATTCTGCCGGGAGCGCTATGGCAACCTCCCGTTTTGGCTAATTCTTTGTGATGATCGAACTGAAGCTCTCTGCGAGGAGAAGCCCTCTGCGAGGAGAAGACCTTTGATCGGATTGTTTCAATTGGAGTGCTGGAGCACATTTGTCATAAAAATGATCAGGTGTCCTTTTCGATTCTGTCCCAGAGGATCAAACCCCATGGCTTGGCTTGGATTCAGTCTGTCAGCTCTAACGACACCAATCCATACTTGGATCGATCGGCCGATGTCTACCTTTTTTCTGGTGGTCAGAACGGTACAGCTTTGGCAGAGGGTTCTCCGTTGAGAAGAAGTTCATGCCCAATCTATTTTGATCCGTCTCAGGCGATGTCAGCTACCCGACACGGGTGCTGCGATGTTGCTGTAGTCGGGTCGCAATGGCAACGGCATCGAGATTCTTCCTTCAGGATCTCTAGGCAGATCTGAGGGATGAATGTCTGACGCTTTTGGTGATTACCTCAAGTCGATTGGTCGCATTCCAGTTCTCACTGCGGCAGAGGAAGTTCATCTCGGTACCCTGGTGCGTCAATGGCAGGACAATCTTTCCCCTGCTGCTGGTATGTGCAGACGTGGTCGGCGGGCTATGGAGCGGATGGTGAATGCCAACTTGAGGCTTGTCGTGGCCGTTGTGATGCGTCAGCACCGACGAATTCAGCACTTGGGCCATGACCCGCTTGATTTGATCCAGGCCGGTAATCTGGGCTTAATGCGTGCTGTTGAGAAATACGATCCCAGCCGTGGTTATAAATTTTCAACCTATGGATATTGGTGGATCCGCCAGTCAATCAACCGTTATCTCCAAGAAAATACCAGCGCGATCCGTGTGCCCATCACCGTGATTGATCTGGTCCAGAAGGCAAGATCTCTTCAGGCTGCATCCCAGAAGGGGATGGGCTCAGATGTCTTGGCGGCTCAGTTGGGTCAGAGCGAACGGCGGTTGCGGTTTGCAATGGACGCAGTGCATCGGGGCCAGATTCAGTCCCTGGATCAGCAGATCAGTTCCTCTGACCAGGAGCTTACCCTTCTTGATACTGTCAAGAGCGAGCATGAACCCAGCATTGAAGATGATTACCAGTGGATGAATGATCACTTGAATCAGCTTGATGATCTCGAGCGTGCTGTTCTTGGGCTCCGTTATTACACCGAGCAGAGTCACTCTTTTGCTAAGATTTCAGGATTGACTGGTCTCAGCAAGGATCAGGTGCAACGCCTTGAGAAGACGGCTCTGCATAAATTGCGCCGTCGCCTTGAGCCCCAGCTCAATCCCTGATTCAGGGCCCTGATTCAAGGATTACAAAAAACCCCGGAACTGCCGGATGGCAGCGCCGGGGGTTAATTGCTCTGCGGATCGCGGCATCGACGCTGATCGCGGCATCGATGCTGATTGGCGAGCAGCGCCGGCCTGGGACAGCTCAAAAATTCCCATGTCGCATGGGGCGCATTGGCTTGGTTCCATTGGGCCCGCTGTGGGGGGTAGCCGCAAGGTTTGTATTTCCCACGACGAACTGCCGCACGGGATCGCGCAGGGCATCTTCTAGCAGGAAAGCGCAGAGGTTGGATACGGATCGCCCCTCTTCCTCTGATCGCGAAAGCAGAGCTTCGTGGACGTGATAACTCAGGGTGATGGAAATCCGGCGGGGTTGCCGTTGCATCACGCGAAAACGCTCGTTCATAGGCTACCTCTTCGGCAAATCAGGTGGTGTTGGCGGTTGAACTGGGGCCGAATGCTTCATCCGCCACCCCAAGAATACGGTTCAATTCCTCGAGTTGGTGCAGCATCATGCATCTCAATAGTGCGATGCCTGCACTACATCTGCATCACTCCAGGCGGATGTTTCTCGGCATGCGGCGATCTTGTTGGGCTTGGGGATTGCCTGAGTCTGGGTTGCTGTAAAAGGCTGCAGATCTGGCGCTGAAGCGATGCTTTGTGCATTGAAAGCGTTTGGGGGTGATGTAAGCGGCGACTGCATGCGATTATGCGTAGTCTGCGTTTTTGTCTTGTTTGACTTCTTGCACTTCTTGAATAAAGCCAGGCTTTGTCTCGCCTTTTGCCCGGTGTGGGGGTGTTCCTTCTAAGGCTAGGGGCTTGCCAGCTTTTCTGACTTTCGTCATCTTGGCATTGTTGATGGATTTTGGATATGGTTGTTCCTGCTACCTCGCTGTCAGCTCCCATCCGGGGCGTGGAGCTGGCCTTGCGTCATCCGCGGCGGATTAATGTGACGCTTCCCGCTTCCCTCTATTGGGAATTGATGCGCCTTAGCCTGGAGCAGGGCCGTTCGCTCTCCAATCTCGCGGCCTATTGGATTGAGCTCTCGCTCAAGGATCGCTAAGGAGCATCAGCTTTGCTCCTGTAGGGCTGCGACGCCTGATCAGCGCCGCTGGAAGCAGCGATTGTGATTTCAGCGATCACATGCGGAGCATGGCGCGCCCCTCGCAAACCTCGGCTCAGGAGCTGGAGATACCTGCAGGCGGTGTGATGCTGCCAGCATCTCTGTGGCTTCCCTCAGGCTCCCGGGTTGTGGTGGTGTTTGTGCATGGAAGCGGCAGCAGTCGCTTCAGCCATCGCAACCGTGCTGTGGCCCAGGAGTTGCAGCAAGCGGGGCTTGGCACGCTGCTGTTTGATCTCCTCACGGCTGAAGAGGGCGTGCGGGACCAGCGGGATCGCTCGTTGCGGTTCGACATGTCCCTCCTGAGTGATCGCCTGGTTGCTGTGCTGGATGCCCTGGGAGCCTGTGAACCATTGGGCTCACAGGCACTTGGCTTGTTTGGTGCCAGCACCGGAGCGGCGGCTGCCCTGGATGCTGCCGCCCACAGGCCGGATCGGGTTGGAGCTGTGGTTTCACGTGGTGGCCGCCCCGATCTTGTGGTGCGTTCGCTCGGTGACGTGGTGTGTCCAACCTTGTTGTTGGTGGGGAGCCACGATCTTGATGTGTTGGAACTCAACAGTTGGGCGGCCCAGCAACTCCAGGGGCCCCATGAACTGCGTGTTATTCCGGGAGCCGGTCATTTGTTTGAGGAGCCGGGAACGCTTGACGTTGTCGCTGCGGCTGCTCGTGACTGGTTCCTGAAGTATCTGCCCATAACGGAGGAACGCCATGGTGCTGTTCAGCATGATGCTGTTAATGTGACGCAGATTGGTCGTCTTTGATTCTAATTAGGCCGTAGGCATGGTGTGATGTCAATGGCTCTTTGGTGTGGTTGCAACCATGCTTGCTGGTTCTGAACTTCTGAATGCAGTCCACCGTATGGATGGATTGCCCAAAGCAGATATTGTGCGTGACTGCGGCTATGTCAGTAGGCTCAAGGATGGCGTTGAGCGTCTGAACTACACGGCATTCTATGAGGCCTTGCTGGTGGCGAAGGGCTTCCATCTTGGGCAGGGCGGAGGGCGCAGTGTTGCCCGGAGTGGTCGTCGCCTGCCCTACAGCACAAAAGTGCAATTCAATGGGAACTTGATGGTCGGGCGCGCCTACACCAACCTATTGGATTTAAAGCCTGGCGACACCTTTGCAATCAAGTTGGGTCGGAACTCGATTCGGCTGACTCCCCTTGAACACGAGGCTGAAGATCAGGGATAGCCCACCCCCGGCTTGGGGGTCGCTTCCTTAAAGCAGGGCTTCGGGATCGACGATCCCCTCGGCTCCCTGACGTTGATCCTCAAGCAGCTCCAGTTCTTCGAGCTGGAGCTTGGGTCGGGGTGGAAGTGGTTCGCCGATTAGTTCCTCCGCCATGCCGCTCCAAAGGTTTTGTTCCTCTTCCTGCGCATTGATGGGCTCCTCCTCGTCGTTGTGACGATGCTGCAGGTGGGTTGGTTGGGGGTGGTGTCCCATGGTCTGCTGAATTGAGGGAACTGCTCCAATGCTGGCGATCGAGTGAGTCATCGGCACAAGGCTGCATCCGGCTTGAGACCATCCATCGCTGTCTTGCTGCAGATCGATGCACAGGTGGTTCTTTGCTGTTGATTCTTGATCTCTAATGACCTTCACCTGCGGCAGATCTACGACGAAACTGCAGTCATTGTGATGCCGTCAATCCCTTGTCTTGTGCATAGGGTTTCAGGGTTCTGTTTCTCGCCAATGCTCTCCCCACCTTCAGCGGTCTCCAATCCTCTTGCCCGTTCAACAGAGCCTGACTTGGTGCGTCTGCTGCCCTGGTGCGCAACCCTCTTGTTTGTGCTCTACGGAGTAGGGGTGCTCAGCAGCATGGTTCCGCTTCAGCTGAGTTCGCCCCAGTGGCAATTGCGCTTCTGTGAAGCACTGATCAATCAAATCCCTCTGGTGTTGATGGGTTTGAGTGTGGCCGTGGTCGCCCGCCGCTGGGAGGTTGAGTCTGGTCTTGCCTCTCGTCTCCTGCGTTGGACCTCTCGGGCCGCCTTGCCGCTGACGGTGGGTTTTGCTCTGCTGATTCCATTGCAGGGTTTTGCAAGCCTGCAATTGCTGCAGGCCGCCAATCGCAACAGCACGACGGTGATTGAGGCGACCACGCGCAATCTGAAACTTGCCCGTGAGCAGATCAATCAAGCGGGTTCTACTGATGCCCTCGAGGCCGTGGCGAGTCAGCTGCCGGTGCGGCTGCCCCCCATGGGCCAATTGGGTGGCAGCTCAACCGAGCAGCAGCAGAAGTTGCTCCAGGTGTTGGACCAGCTGCGTGGGCGCACGGTGTTGCAGGTTCAGTTGAACCGCCAGCAGCAGCAGACCCTGCTGTTGCGCAATAGTTTGCGGTTGGGTTTGCTGGCTGTCTTGCTGGCCTGGATGTTTCAGCAGGCCAGGCCGCTGCCGCTGCGCAGAGCTGTGGGCCAAACCAGCCGCGGCAGGCGTTGGCCCCGCCCCAACCTGCTCTGGCTGCGGCGCTCCCGCGCCGGCCGTTCGGGCAGCATGTCTACTGATCTCGATCGTTATTGCGGCAAGTTTGACGACGGTCTCAGCGGAGATGTGGCCAACCGCGGTTGAAGCTCAAAGAGCAGCGGTTGAAGGGAGCCTGCTGGTGGTGTGTCGAGACGCAAGAGAAGATTCTTGAGTGCTGCCTCCACCAATCCCGCGCCAGGGCTATCCAGGAACACATCAACGCTGCCATCGCTATAGAGCACCAGGGGCACCTCCATTTGGGATTGCAGATTGGGCCAGCTGCCGTGAACAACCCGGGCTCTCTGCCAGCGCAGCGTTGATTGTGGCGGTAACAAGTTTCGCAGGGGTTGCCGCCAGCGGCTTGGCAGGGCCTGGAGTGGGTCGGGGCTGTTGCGCACCCGACCCTGTTCAGCGAGTGCTAGTGGAGAAAGCGATGGGGCTTGCAGATCAACAACCGTGATCTCACCGCCCAATTGCTCCGAGGCACTGAACTGTTGCATCAGCGCGTCTCCAGGGCCGGGCATGGTCAGTTGTGCAGCAGCGGATCCCGCGGCCACAACCAGCATGGCCGGCACCAAGGGCAGCAGAGGCAGCAGCTGCTGCCTCCAGGCCCCCCGCTTCGGTCCAGCATGGGGACCTTGGCTCACGACCGCATTACTGCTGGAACGATCGGTAGAGCCACCAATAGTTGCCCACTGTCGCCAGGGGAACCAGCACCTGGTTGAGTACATCGAGGGACTTGCCATACAGAGAACGGTGAATGATCACGGTGTCGTTGTTCTGTAGCGGCGGATTGAAGGCCACCGATACATCTTGCTTGGAGCGCAGGGTGATGAATTCGCGTCGGGTCGTGCCGTCGCGGCTCACCCGCACGAGCTCGGCCTGGCTGGTTTGTCCACGCCAGGGCACCGCCCCTCCGGCCGCCAGAACCGCTTCCACCATTGCCGTGCCAGCCGGCAGCTGCATTCGCCCTGGCGATCTCACCTCGCCGATCACATTGACGGAAATGGTGGCTGGGCGCAGGTTGGTCGCAGCCATGGCCAACACCTGGGGATCGGCCACCATTTGTTCGGAGAGACGACCCACCCGCAGGTTGTCCCCATCAAATAGCAGTGGATTTTGGCGCTGGTCGCCCTCCAAAAGCAGGGCTGCTAGATCGAGATGCCCTTTCTGTTGGAGCCCATCTTGCCGTTGCAGCACCACGTCTTTGAGGTTGGCCTGGAGGGTGGCCCCACCGGCGGCCTGAATCGCTGAAACCGCAGTGGCCCCGGTGGGGGGTAGTTCATAGAAACCGGGCCGCTCCACTTCCCCCAGCACGGTGACCCGCAGGGGCCTGGGCGTCACGACAGCCAAAATTAGGTCTGGGCGACGCAGAAACCGGCTGTAGAGCTGCCGCAACATCTGCTGGGCCTGGCTGAGGGAAAGGCCCGCCAGGTCCACCGAGCCCAGGAGGCCCACCGTGGCCGTGCCATCCGAGAGGATGGTCACGGGGCCGGCCAGTGCTGCGGCACCGGGATCCAGAAACTGCAGCGAGAGCGCATCCCCCGGCCCAAGGCGATAGTGCTCGGCCTGCCAGGGCAACGGTTGTGGCGTGGTTCCCACGCTTCGACCCTGGGTTCCTGCCGGCTGCATGGGAATCGCCGTGGCCGCGTTGGCCTGCTGTGCCACGAGCCCCAGGCCAGCACCAGCAGGGACCTGCAGCACAACTGCTGCTATCCAGGGCCATATCAGCTGTCGCCGCCGGCTCATGGCTTTGGAGATTTCTGTGTTTTGGCCCTGTGATGGGCGGGGTGTGGGATGGAGCACTGTGCTGCGTAATAACAGCAAAGATGGATCAGTTAGCATCAGCAATACCCCTTAGATGAGTCATTGTGTAGGCATTAAGTGGCCGCGTCTGCGGGATCATTGCTGTCACCTTTTGGGCCATTGACGAGCACATAGAACCACACCTCTGGTCAATGCGTCTGCGCTACTTGCGGGGTTGCCTGGGATAACGTGCAACCCACATTTGCGCCTACCCGGTGACATCAGACCGCGACGACTGGCTGCAGCGAATTAGGTCGGTATCTGGTTCGGGCGCCGAGTCGCTCCCCTGGGCCCCCTCGGCTGGCGGTGGCTTGAATGGTCTGCTGCAGACCTTGCGCCGCCGTCGTCAGCTGGCCCTGGTCACAGCGGCTGTTGTCACCACGACCCTGAGTGTCTACAGCCTGGGTGAGCGGCTGTTCTTTCCGGTGTACGAGGGGCGCTTCGAGATGCAGATTGCCAACCCCCTCGAGCCGGGGCGCGGTGCCGTCAGCAGTGCTGCTGGCGGTGGGAGTGAGGTGTCCAGTGGCGTGGTCGAGACCATTGCCCGCAGCGGCAGTGGCACCAACCTGGCCAACATGGTGAGGCTGCTGGGCAGTCCCCTGGTGATCGGGGCTGTGGCTGACGCCCAGGCCGTGCCCCTCGACGCGATGATGCAGGGCTTGCGGATCACCCTTCCTGAGGCGGGTGTTAACCAGGTGCTGGCGGTGAGCCTGCGCTGGCCCGATCCCACCAAGGGGGGGGAGATTCTCGATGCCCTGGCCCGGCGCTATGTCGCCTTCTCCCAGGAGCAACGCCAGCAGACCCTCGACTCGGGGATGCGCTTTCTGGACCAGCAGGCCCCTGATCTGCTTGCACGGGTGGATGCCCTGCAGGACGAATTGCGCGCCTTCAGGGTGCGCAATGGTTTCTTGGATCCCCTAGCCCAGAGCCAGACTCTGCAGCAGTCACGGGATGCTCTGGCGGGGGAGCTGCGCGGCCTGCAACAGAGCCAGGCGCAGCTCGAGAGCCAGGCCAAGGCCATTCGTGCTGGTCGCATGGTGCTGCTTACCAGTGGCAGTCCGACTGCTGATCAGCAGCTCGGACCCACCGGCCTGGCCACGCCACCCCGGCCCTCCCTACGCGGTGCCGTTGCGGCTGCAGCCGGCACCAACACCCCCCTCGCCGAACTTCAACAGATCGAGAAGGAGCTGGCAGCGGCCAGGGCCACCTTCCATGACCGCACTCCCCTCGTGCGATCGCTGCTGGCCCGTCGCTCCCAATTGCGGCCGGTGGTGCAGGGGCAGGCCCTCGACGCGGTCAACGCTGCCCTGTTGGCCAACAGTGCCCAGCAGGACGAACTCAACCGCCAGGCCGTGCTGCTCGACCAGCGCTTCAAGGCCAGCCCCCAGCAGATCAAGAACTACGAAACCCTGCAGCAACGCCTCAACGTTGCCCGCGACAGCTACGCCTCATACATTCGAGCCCGGGAGACCTATCGCCTCGAGCAGGCCCGCACCACCAGCCCTTGGGCGGTGATCGCTCCGCCGCGGTTCGGTGGCAGCCCAGTGGCACCGAACCTGGGTCAAGGGCTGTTGCAGGCGTTGTTGCTGGGGATGACGGCGGGGGTTGGCGTTGCGCTGCTGCGCGAACGGATCGATCCGCTGCTCCACACCCCCACCCAGCTCCCAGGCGCCCTGGGCCATTCGTTGTTGGGGGTGATTCCCCATCTGCCGATCAGCGATCACAAGCCGCTGGCGGCCACCATCGCCGGGCTGCCCCCCAGCGAGGGGTTGGCCCTACGCGAATCACTGCGCCAGCTCTTTGCCACCCTGCGGGATCTGCAGCAGACGCGCGGCGCCCGCCTGCTGGCGATCACGTCCACCATCGCCCGGGAAGGACGCTCCACCGCCGTGGCTGCCCTGGCCCAGACGCTGGCCGAGTTGGGCCAGCAGGTGTTGGTGGTCGATGCCGATCTGCGCCTGAGCAGCCAGCACAGGCTGCTGGGGCTCTGCCGCGATGGTGAGCCCTCTCCGGCTGGCCTGGCCGATGCCCTCGATCACGAGCAGCAGAGCCTGGAAAGCCTGATCCAACCGGTGGCACCCCATCTCGACCTGCTGCCAGCCGGACGGTCCAGACAGGATCCGGCCCGTCGTCTTCATTCGCCGCAATGGCAGCGACGGCTGGCCAGTTTGCGGGCGCTGCAGCGGTATGACCTGATCCTGTTTGATACCCCCCCCTGTGAGCTGCTCAGTGACGCAGCCCTGCTGGGTCCAGGTCTTGATGGGCTTCTGTTTTTGGTGGGCTTGGGACAGGTGGAGAGCCACCGCGCCCAGCAGGCCTGTCAGCGGCTCCAACGCGGTGGCGCCACCGTGCTGGCGGTGCTCGCCAATCAAGCTCTGGCTCCCAGTCACTTGAGCGACGATGGCCAGCACCATGGGGTTGTGCACCACATGCCGACGGCGGTGACCGCGGCCTGAACTGGGTCGCTCGAATCGCTGGAATCAGCGGTGCGACTGGGGTGACAGCGCTTCGTAGCGCAGCAGCAGCTGTGAGGTGATCGACAGCCAGCCGAATTGTTGAGCCGCCAGCTGCCGCGCTGCCTGGCGCATCTGCGGCGAAGGACGCCGCTCCACAGCCCGCGCAAGAGCAGTGGCGAGCTCGGTGGACGTGGGTTCCACGCAATAGCCGGCGCCGGCTTTGGCCACCTGCTCCGCCAGGGCCACCCCCGGTGACAGGAGCACAGGAACGCCGTAGGCCAGGGCTTCGGCCGCTGCAATGCCGAAATTTTCGGCCGCTGATGGGAGCACAAACCAATCGGCGCCGTGAAATAGCGCTGTCTTGGCATCGCCTTGAACGAAGCCATGCCAACGCACCTGGTCGGCCAGTCCCAACCGCTGGGCATGCCGCTGAAGTTCGATCACATAGGCAGGGTCGCCATCACCGGCGATCTGGAGTTGCCAAGGTGCCGTGGGTGCGCGTTGGCGTAGCTGGGCCAGGGCTTCAAACAGCAGGGGCAGTTGTTTCTTGGGGTGGAGGCGCGAGAGGAACAACAGCTGAACGGCATCTTCTTGAACCGCATCTTCTTGAACCGCTGCGCCTTGAACCGCTGCCCCTTGATCCGCTGCACTTTGAACGCCGCTTGGCTGCGGCCTGGGTGGCGGTAAATCCACACCCAGTGGCAACACAAACGAGGGGGTGGACAACCCCATCGCGGCGGCTTCCTGTTGTTCGGCCAAACTGGTGAAATGCAGCGCTGCTGCACCCTCAAGGTTGCGCCGTTCAACCATGTGGAGGAGGAGTCGCTTGCGGCCATGGCTCTGTTGCAGGCTCCAGTGCTGCAGCTGACCAATGGTGCGCAGGATGTAGGGCATCTGCTGATGCCGTGCCAGGGCCATCGCCGTGGTGGTCGGAAAGGAGAACAGGGCGTGAATGTGCAGCAAATCGTGGTCTTGGGCGTGCCGCCTCAGCCACTGCACCAGCGACGGGGCGATCGCAAATTCCCGCAAGGGCCTTAGGGGTGGGCTCCAGCGTGGAAACGCCAAGACAGGTACCCCCTGCACCAGTTGCCAGTGATGGGGGGTCAGCTCAGGGAGGACTCCGTCGCCGTCGTCATTGGTGGTGACGATCGCGGCGTCGAGGCCCTGGGAGCGCTGGGCTGCCACCATCGCCAGCACCGCCTGGCTGGGGCCGCCGCGCCGGGGGCTGATGGAAGGGATGACGTGGAGAATTCGCAAGAGCTTTACAGCGATGGAGCAACAACTGCAGAGATCGGGGCCGCCTGGATGTCCAGTTGCGCTGCATCCCACAACGAACCGAGGTGGCCCGTTGTCCACTGCCGCAAGACCATCAAGCCCCAACGCCTCGCCCAGGTCGACAGATCGATCGACGACGGAACGGGGGGCAGGGGGTAGGCGATCGAGCCCGGTGATAGCGGTGAGTCGGTTGAATCGAACCAACGCTGAAACGGAAACAGGAAACCCTGCTTGGGTACTGCTGCCAGCACCGTCATCAACTCCGGCACGGCGCGACGCAGCAGCGTCTTGTCCGCCGCGAGGCGAGTGCCGGCATCCAGGCCGGCGAGTGCGTGCAGCAGCTGCGAATCCACAAAGGGAAGGCGCAGTTCCAAGCCGTGGGCCATGGAGAAGCCATCCCCATCGCGCAAGAGTTGCTGTCCCATGTAGCGGCTGCTTTCCAGCCAGGCGATCGCATCGCCAAGTTGTGGGACGGCTTGATGACCCGGTTGCTGCGCTTGGTCAATGGCGAACCCCCCGGATTCGGAGGCTTCCCTAGCCAGCCCGTACAACGCGTCCTGTTCATCAAACCCTCCCCGTGCATTAAATCCGCCCGGTGCATCCAGTCCCCAGTGGTTCAGCAGGCAGTTGATCTCCGCAGGCGCGAAGAGGCCACGAATGCAGCGATGGGCCGCGCTTGTGGTGGCTGGGCCCCGTAGAAAGGCGGCCAAGCGCTGATGCTTGGAGCGGCGCGATCGCGCCAAGACGCCAGCCATAACCGGCCGCGCCGCACCAAGCCGTTGATGCAGCCCCAGCAAGTGGGGAATCTTGCGGAAGCTGGGGTATCCGCCAAAGAGTTCGTCGCCGCCGAGGCCGCTGAGCACCACTTTGAGGCCCTGTTCGGCGGCCAGGTTGGCGACGCAGAAGGTATTGAAGCCATCGACGCTGGGCTGGTCGACGGCAGCCAGGAAGCTGGGCAAGAGGGCAGCTGCTTGGCTGGCCCCGAGCTGCAGGGGCACATGGCGACTGCCAAAATGCTCGGCCAGGGCCGCAGCCCTGGCCGATTCATCGAAGCCAGCCTCGGAAAACCCGATTGAGAGGGTGGTGAGGTTGGATCCTCCGGCCAGGGCCAAGAGGGCCGAGGAGTCCAACCCTCCGGAGAGAAACAGCCCCACCGGCACATCGCTCACCAGGTGGGCCTGCACGGATTCGTGGAGCGCCTGGCGGGTGTGGCCCACCACATCGTTGGGTGTTCCCACCAGGCCCGCCGCATAGCTCGGTTGCCAGTGGGGTTGGGCGTGCCAGCGGCCTCGGGTCCAGGTGCCCATCCAGCCTGCTGGCAGGCTTTGCACGCCCGCCACGAGCGTGCGGGGTTCGGGCACACTGCCGTGGGCAAGGAACCCTGCCACCCCCGCCGCATCCAGGCGGCGGGGGATCAGGCCTGATGCGAGTAGGGCCCGAACCTCCGAAGCGAACAGGAGTTGTCCGCCGGGGCCTTGCCAGATGTACAGGGGCTTGATGCCATAGGGGTCACGGGCCAGCAGCGCCTCCTGGCGTCGGTTATCCCAGAGGCAGAAGGCATACATGCCCCGCAACCGCTGCAACGCTGCGCAGCCATAGCGGGACATCACCTGCAACAGCACCTCAGAGTCGCTGTTGGAGTGAAATTGGTGCCCCTGGCGCTCCAGATCACGGCGAATCGCGTGTTGGTTGTAGATCTCGCCGTTGAACACCAGCACATAGCGGCCATCGCTTGTGACCATCGGCTGGTGCCCAGCAGGGCTGAGGTCTTGGATCGCGAGGCGGCGATGCACCAGCGTCACCTGCTCCCCTGCGTCTGGTGCGCTCTGCCAGAGACCGGCCCCATCGGGACCGCGGTGGGCCATGGCCTGATCCATGGCTCGAGCCGCGGGCCTGTGCCCGTCACGCTCACCCCGCAGCAGTCCGGCGATTCCGCACATCTAGCGCGACTCCAGAGTGAGCAGTTGGGCTTCCAAACGACGGCAAAAGGCCTCAAAGCCAAAGGCAGCCATGGCGGCCTGCGCAAGGGCCTGGGGTTGGAACCAGAGGTCTTCGCCTTGGCCCTGCAGCAGCGAGGTCAGGGCCGGCGCCAAGGGTTGGTCTGGATCGATCAGCAGACCCAAGCGACCATCGGCTAGGGGATCGCACGATCCATCCTGGTTGCCAGCCAAGACCGGCCGGCCGCAGCCAAGGGCTTCAAGAAAGACAATGCCAAAGCCTTCGCCGCTGCTGGGCAAGGCAAACACGCTGGCCAGACGCATGTGGTCAGCGAGCTCGTGCTCAGGCAACCGGCCACAAAAGATGACGTGGCGCTGAAGGTCCAGCTGCTGAACAAGGGCTTCCAGGCGTGGCCTGTCGTCGCCATCGCCAGCGATCATCAACCGCAGCTTGGGCCACTGGGGCAAGAGCGCGGGGATCGCCTCGATCAGCCGATCGAGATGCTTATAGCGATCGCTTTGGCTCAGGCGGCTGAGGCTAAAGATCAACGGCTGATCTGTTTCCAATTGATAGCGTTGAACCAGGGCGTTGGGCCTTGGGCCGGGTGAAAAGCGCTGGGGATCAAAGCTGTTGGGAAGCCAGGCCAGGGGCGGGCAGTGTTCACCGAGTTGGCGGCTGAGCTGCTCGGCGGTGAAGCGGCTCACCGGCAACAGGCGCTGCAGGCGTGCCAGACACCAGCACCGCCAACCGGGCCGAAGCGACCACACCTCAATGCCGTGGGCACTGCACCAGCTGGGGGTGCCGCTGAGCTGATGATGCAGCCATTGCAGGGGAGCGAAATGGCTGTGGGTCGCAACCAGCACATCGGCTCGCCGCTGGCGAGCTGCACCAAGCAGCGAACCAACGAGCCGGGTCCGTGAGCCGGCTGCAGCAAACCAGGTGATCCCTGGCCAGCCGCTGCTGGGTAGGTGATGGGGGTGGTCATTGAGGATGAAGACCCGCATGCGCATCTGCGGGCGCAGCTTCTGCAGGGCCCGAATCAGCGTGCGTGAATAGGCCTGAATGCCCCCATCGCTCGCAAACAGTTCAGGGACCAGCAGATCAATGCTCTGCAAGCCTGCGTGGAGACCCCGCAAGCCTGAATCGGGGTCCTGCAAGTCAGGGATCTGCTCTTTAGGGATCTGCTTTTTAGGGATCTGCTTTTCAGTTGTCTGCAAGTCTGAGGGTGAAATGATTGATCTGAAGTTTGAATGTAAAAATCAGGCTAAATACAAGACAAACTTCTGACGTGTTTGCTGCAGATCTGAGGTTAAGGACACGGATTCATGCCGCATATCTGAGCCATTCACCATTCACCATGTGGTGTGCGGCGAGCGGCGAGCGGCGAGCGGCTTGAGGGCTATTTGCAATTGAGGCCACAGAGCTGCCGCGGCATGCTCCGTGGGTTGGCTTCGCGTGCTGTGCAGGCTCACCATCAAGCACTGCCACGAGCGATTGGGCTGTAGACCCAAGAGCCGGGCTGCGATCGCGCCGGGGCCGCTGGAGAGTTGATCAGCCAACGTTCCCAACTGGGTGGCGGTCACCCCAGATCCTGGGCCGATCAAACAGGTTTGGCGCACCACGGTGGTTGGCCGCTCGGCGATGGCGTGCTCCCCAGCGCCGCTGCGCACCACCTGGGTCTTGGGCCCCAGGGCCAGATCGTGGCGACCAGGGGTCCAGGGCCGACCCATGTAGGCCAGCTGATAATCGTCGCGGCGCTGAATCTGCACCCGCTGTAATTGCAGCTGGATTCCGGGTTTCAGTTCATACCGCTGCAGGCCTGAAAGGGCCAGTCCCTCGGATCGCCACGGGGGCTCACCCGTCAACGGCTTTGCTTCGAGACCAAGGTGTTCAAGCGGTTGCTGAACCTCGACCGAGTTGAGGGCGGCAACCCGGGGCCAGGTGGGCAGCAGAGCTGCCTTGAGCGCTGCCGCCAGCGCCAGAGGCAGCAGCACCAGCAGGGTTGAACGCAGCTGGATTGAACGCAACTGAGTCGAGTGCCGAGTGGGTCGATGAACCGAGCGGGAACTGGACCACTCAGCAGCCCGATGGGCAGCTTGATGACCTGACGGTTGTGTGTCTGTCATGTCAGCTCCTGCTGTCTTGTCTTGGTGCTGGTGGGTTGCGGCGTTGAATGCGCTGATAATTGTCGTTCGAGCAGGCCTAAATAGAGAGCCCCAAGCAGCAGTGTGCCGGCACCAGAGAACAACAGCGAGCCCGCTTGTTCGTGGAAGAAATCAAACAGTGCCGAGCCTTTGCCGTGGCCAGCTCCGGCAATGATGGCCAACATGGCCACTCGCACGGAATTGACGAACCAGCCGAGCAGGGGCGTCACCACGAAGACCAGCAGCGGGGCTCGCCAGGGGCGCAGTGGAAAGGCCAGTTGAAAGAGTGCCGCCACACACAGCAGCTGGGCCATCAGATCCAAACCGTTGCAACCCGCCAACACCTGCACCCCGCCACCGGGCAAGAGCACACTGCGATATTCCACGCGGGCAGCAAAGTCCAGGCTGTTGAGCAGGAATCCCGCCCCATGGGCAACAGACAGGCTGATCGGCTGCTCAGGCAGCACCCGCAGCACCAGGACATAAGCCGGCAGCATGAACAAACACAGCAGGGCCTCGCGGCAATGCCGCCACTGCCGCCGGGGGACCCCCAGCAGCAGCAGGGCCATGCCGGCGATCGGCGCCATGGCAAAGAGCGCACCATCCCAATGCCCGGCCTGGGCCGAGCGGCCGATCACCCAGAGCAGCAGCACACTGCCCAGCACCAGCTGGACTCGGTTGGGTTGAGGCCTTAGCAAAGGCAGTCGATCTTCGAGACAGATCAGAGCCCCGGCCCAGATCAGTAGTCCCATGACGCTGGCCTGGCCTCCCTGGGTGTGGAACAGCAAAGCCACGTTTTGGCTGGCCACGGCCGCCGCCAGCAGCAGCCAGAGGCGGCGAAGCCCCCACCAGCGACGCAGGTTTCGCAACCGTTCCTTGAGGTGGGTCATGCGCCTGCGACCACCGGCAGCTGCTGCTCCGTGGGGGCCAAGGGAGCGGCGAGGCGCTTGTGCACCAGGGGCAGATGACGTGCCAGCACAGCGGCATACCGCTGCACCACCAGCTCGGGTGTGGCGGTCTGCTGCAGGTGCCGGCGGCTGGCCAAACCCAGATCGTGGGCTAACTGGGGTTGCTGGGCCAACCGTTCAATGAAGGCAGCCAATCCGGCGGCATCGCCGTTGCGAAATGCGGCGCCACAGCGCGCGGTCTCAACTTCGTGGCGCAGGTATGAGCTGGGGCTGCAGATCACGGCCACCGGTGTGGCCGCGGCTAGATGGCCATAGAGCTTGCTGGGAGCCACCTGGCCTTCGGCCTCCGCCAGCAACGACACAACGGCCAAATCGGCCGCGGCCAGCATCGCCGGCAGGTCGGCCGGTTCCTGGTAGGGCAGGAACTGCACCTGGGTTAAACCAGCCTGCTGCACCCGTCGGCGCACCTGACGATGCTGGGCACCGCCACCCACAATCAGAAACCGGATCCCTTTGCACTCCTGCAACAGCAGGGCGGCATCCACAAGGGTGTCGAGATCGTGGCAGCGGCCCTGGTTGCCGGCATACATCACGGTGAAGCCTTCCTCCAGTCCATGACGCAACACAAATGGGTTGCTGTGGCGGGGCATGGGATGGATGCGCTGGGGATCGGCCCAGCTGGGAATCACCTCGACCGGAGTGGTCAGGGTTGGATAGACCTGCCGCAATCGATCGGCCATCGTCGAGCTGAGCACCACCACTTCCCGTGCTGCAGCAAGGCACTCGCCCTGCCAGGCTTTCCAGAGCCGGGCCAGGGGATGGCCCAGGTTGAGGACGCCGAGTGATAGGGCAATGTCGGGGTACAAGTCATAGAGAACCAAGACATAGGGCGCACCGGTGATGCGATGCAAAAACAATCCACACAGCGGGAGATAGGCCGGCTCGCTGGTGAACAGCATCAGGTCACCACGCCGTGCCGAGCGCAACAGGCGCAGCATGCTGCGTAGGCAGAACAGCACACTGTTGACCACCCGGCCACGAATGCGACTGGGCCACCAACGTGAGACTGAAGTTCGACGAATGCAGCGGTTGTGATCGAAGCTGATCCGCGGTGCGAGGTGATCGTGAAAGGCATAGTTGGGCTGGCCCGTCAAAACGAGCACTTGCAGCCCCAGATTGCTAAGACGACGGGAGAGGTCGTCCAGAAACTGGCCGGTAGCGGCGAAGTCTGGAGGGAAAAATTGGCTGACGATCGTAAGTCTTGCGTGCTGACTTTGTTGGAAGCGCCACTGCCATCGCTGCCCCAAAGTCTGGGGACTCAGCGATGGCAAAAAGCAACTGAATAGGGCTTGACCACTAACAGCCACAGAACCAATCTTGCAAGGATAAATTGACCTTATTCATCAAAACATGCGTTGATGTGATGGCTGCTTGAGCTCTGCGCCCAGTTCGCCGCACATTGCTGCCTTCTTCCCACCGGCAGGGCAGGATTGCCGCTCACGATCAGCCCCGGAGCAACGGCGCCCCGCACGACCGCAGCCAGGGCCACCACGGCCCCCCGGCCGATCCGACAGCCGGGGGCCAGCACGGCATGGGCGGCCACCCAGGCTTCGGGGGCCACGCTGATCGGGCGTGCCTGCAGCTCAAAACCTGGACTGCGGTAGTTGTGATTGCCCGTGCAGAGGTAGACGCCCTGTGAGAGGCAGACCCGTCGCCCCAGCCGTACGGGGGCGATGTTGTCGATCCAGACCGCCTCACCGAGCCAGCAATGGGCCCCCACAAACAAACGCCAGGGATATTTCACCCGCAGGCCTGGTTTGATGCGGCACCCCTCACCGATGCGCGCCCCAAACAGGCGCAGCAGCCAGCAGCGCCAGCCTGACCCCGGGAGCCACCGGGCAGCCAGCACGGGTGAACCACAGCAGAACCAGACCATCAGCTGCCAGCGGGACCGGCCCAGGGAGAACGCTTCGGGCAGGCTGTAGCGATCGAGTCGTTGCATTCCCTCGGGTTGTTGCAAGCCGGCTGGATCAGCTATGGCGGCAGCTTCGGGACGGTGTGGGCCATGGTCTTCAGCAGGGCCTGGCCGGGGCCGTCGCGGCTGGGTGGTGTGGATCGGGGAACGCATCAGCTGGCAGGCTCCAGCAACAGCAGCATCAGCAGCAGCTCGGCGTAGACCCGTTGGGCTGCATAAAACAGGCCCCGGCGTCCATCCCAGAGGTTGCCGCGACCCAGCAGGCACAGCAGGGCCACCGCCATGGGGGCCAGGGGCGTGTGTTTGCGGAGTCTGTCGGCGGTCGACAGCTCCCTCCAGGAACATCGGCGGAGCTTGTCCCGTTCCTCCCGCACGTAGCGCAGTTGCGCTGTGAGCCAGCGCTCGAGCGGTTTGCGATCGTCGTGGTGAATGGGCTGTTGCAAGCGGCCAATGCGACCTTGGACCTCCAGCTGCTGGGAGTGGCCGTCGTCGCGGTAGGTGCCGCAGGGGGGGCGAAATAGGGCCACCCGATCGGGCAGCAGGGTGCCTGCCAGGGGTCTGCCGGCCACGCAGTAGCGAAAGCTCAGCGCAAAACCAGCCAGGTCGGATGGGGCCTCGGCGATGGCACGCTTGACTTCGAGCGCCAGTGCTGGGGGCACTTGGTAGTCGGCATCCAGGCTCATCACCCAAGGGCTGTGCACCTGCGCCAGGCCGAAGTTCCATTGGCGGGCAAAACTGTCGAACGGCCGCTGCAGCACCTCCAGGGCTGCCCCCTTGGGGGCGTGCTTCCGGGCCAGGTTCAAGGTTGCGTCGGTGCTGCCGCTGTCGATGAGCACCACCCGCTCGAGCTCTGGCTCCAAGGCCGCCAGGGCGTCGAGGGTGCGGGCCAGGTTGGCCTCTTCGTTACAGGTGAGCAACAGTGCCGTGAGCCCAGGGGCCATGCCTGATCAGCAAGCGTGGGCGAAGCGTATGGACTGCACTGGGGATGACGGCCCGAAACCGCAGTCAGGGAGCGTGAGTGCGGTCGGGTTGCTGCACACCTCGGCCCCGGGCCGCCAGCAGGGGCACCGCCAGCAGCGATCCCAGCGACAAACTGAGCAGCAGAAGCACAAAGGGATCGCCATAGATCCCGCTGGCCGCCAAAAACAGGGGCACATTGGCGAGCCCAAAGGCGAGCAGGCCCACGTGGAGATGGATCCAGCGCTGGGGGAGTTCCCCCAGCAGGGCCAGGTTGCGGCGCACCAAGACGACCAGGAGCCCGATTCCCACCAGCAGCAGGGCCACCCCGAGAAGGCCCAGTTCGGCGATCAGCCGACCTCCCCCGCTCTCAGACACAAAACCAAGGCTGGCACCGACCACCGCTTGGCGACCAAAGTCAAGAACTCCGGTTTGCGTGGCTGCGCCGGCCCCAAGGCCAAACAGCCCGGAGAGCTCCAGGGCGCGGCCTGAGCCGCTGATGGCCATGTAAGAGAAGCGATCCACGAGCTCATCTCGGGCCGACAATGAGCGCTGCACATAATCCCCGAGCCCTTCTCCCAGAAGCTGGGGCAGCAGCAGGCTGCCGGCAAGGGCCGAGAGGCCAGCCAGCGTCAGCAGGTTGCCCACCAACCAGCCTCGCCAGGGCGGCCGCAACCAGCGTTGGAGCAAGGCCGCATCGAGCAGCACAAACAGCAGCACCAGGACCTGCGCCTTGCGACGGCCGGTGAGCAAGCTGAGACCGGTGAAGACCACGGCGAGCAGCCCGTAGGCGATCACCGTGCTGCGGCTCTGGGCGGCGGTGGCCAGCACCAGGGCCAGGCAGGCCGCAGCCGCCAGATGCCAGGCCGCCACCTCGCTGGTGCGCCAGAGCCCGCTGGCCCCCTGCAGCGAGAGTCCGGGGCGGAAGTGAATCAGGATGCCGCTGCCCACCTCCTTCAAGAGCGGGTGATCGACCCCCCGGTAACTGAGCCAAACGCTGAAGCCGGCAGGGATCGAGAGCAGCACATACAGCCGCAGCAGACGCTGCAGCAGTGCGGGCTCGCTGGCCACCTCAAAACCCAGCCACAGGCCCAGCAGGGGGGCCACGTAAAACCCGACGCCGATCAGGCTGAGCAGGGGCTGGCCAAAGCGCATCAGCCCATTCATGGCCTGAAAGACCAGCAAGGTGGAGTAGACGGGCAACCACTGGCCCAGCTGCGGCAGGGTTGCCTGCATCAGCGGCAGCTCGAGCCCGCCTCGTTCAGCTAGGAGCACCAGGCCACAGGCGATGGCGGCGACCAGCACCAGCCCGACCGCCAACGGCGGTTGTCCAGCCAGGGTCTTGCGCAGAGGATCCTGCAGAAAGCCAAGCAGCAGCACCAGGCCCAGGGCCGAACGCCAGGAACCCTGAAGCAGCTGCAGCACAAAGACCAAGCCCACCAGCCCAACCAGCAGTGGTACCAGACTCATCGGACCAGCTCGCGATCGGGTTTGGGCAGAAGCAAGGGGGGCAGAGCGCTGAGCCAGATGGCATGGCCCATGGCGCGCAGCTCGCCAATCAGCTTCACGGGGATCCACCACGGATGCCGCAGGTGAAAGCGGGTGCGCACTTCCCGTAGGGGACGGCGCAGCAGATACCAGACCTTGGACAGGCCATGGCCGCAGCGCAGGGCGTAGTAGAGGTCGCCCACCCCGTGGTGGCCAGAGGCGCTGGTGAGGTGGCTGCCGCGGCTGCGGGTACCCCCCGAGGCTGCTGCCAAATGGCGCAGCGAGGCCAGGGCAGCAAAGCGGATCTTTCCGCCGGCGGCGATCAGTCGCTTGGCAAATTCGGTTTCGAACCGTGCCGCCCCCGGCGGCGGGAAGCGCTCATCAAAGCCGCCGATCATCAGCGCGCGGCTGCGCCGCAGGCTGAGATTGCAGGCAATGGTGTTCTCAATCCAGCCGCTGAGGTTGCTGTTGAAGGGAAAGTCAAGGTCGCGCCAGAGTGCCGATTGACAGGGTTGGAATGGGAGGGGTGGGGATTGGGGCCGCTGGTTGGGTTGCAGCACCTGGCCCACCACGGCCCAGGCCTCGGGGTGGCAGCGATAGGCGGCCAGGTGGGCGGCCAGCAGTCCGTCTGACGGCACGATGTCGTCATCGAGAAACAGCACGATTTCGCCTCTCGCCCTCAGCAGCCCGGTGTTCATCGCCCGGGTGAGGTGGGGCTGGGCCAGGCGTAGCCAGTGCAGTCTCCCGGCCTGCTGCCACGTTTGAAGGGCGAGCTCCGTCTCTCGCTGATGCACTGGTGTCTGGTCGATGACCAACAGTTCACTGGCGACCTCAAGCGCCTGGCGCTGAGGTTCGAGAGCGGCGATGGTGTCGACCAGCACCTGCTCCCGCCCATAGGTGGGAATCACGATTGAAATCATGACGCCAGGGCCCGTTGCAGGTTGTGGATGGTGCGGGTGTGGCTCCAGCAGGCCACACTGCGGCGAGCTTCGCCGGCCAGGCTCCAGCAGAGCCCCGGTGAGCCCGCCAGCAGGTGCAGCTGGGCCGCCAACGACCCTGCATCGCCACTGGCGAAACGCAGGCCACCGCGGCCATCGGCCAGGAGCTCATCGGCTGCTCCGACCCCCGCCGCCGCCAGCACCGGAACGCCGCAGGCCATCGCTTCATTGACCGACACCCCCCAGGGTTCGTTCACGGCGGGATGCACAAACACATCGGCCAGGGCGTACCAGCGCGGCAACTCGCCATAGGGCACAAACCCGGGGCAATGGGTTCGGGGGCCCAGTGGCGCCAGGGCGGCTTCAACCTGGGGCCGCAGCGGACCCTCGCCCAGCAACACCAGCCGCAGCTGGCGACAACGGCTCGCGGCCAGGGCAAAAGCCCGCACGAGGGTGAGGGGATCTTCACGCTCGTTCCACTTCACGGCCGCGAGCACCACAAAGGCATCGGGTGGCCAGCCGCGGGCGGCCAGCGCCAGATGGCGGCTGCGGCGCTCACGGGCGCAGTGCTGCGACAGCCAGGTGTTGTCGACGGCGTAGGGGAAGGCGTAGCTGGGGCGCTCCACGCCCGAGAGCTGTCGCAGGTAGGCGTGGGCCTGCTGACCCACAGGATGCCAACAATGGAACAGCCGTTGAATGGCTCCGATGAGTTGCCGTCTTGGCAGCCCCAGCAGCCCCCCCCCTGGACTGTGGTGCAAGGTGTTGTCGGAGCGCAGACCGATGCGCAGGCCCCGCAGTCGTAGCAGCACTGCCAGTAGCAGATGGCTGCTGGGGTAATAGCCGCAGAGAATCACCAGAGCCGGATCAAAGCGTTGGATGGCATCCGCCAGGCGCCAGATGGTCAGCAGACCCTGCTGGCCCAGGCTGAGGCAGGGGTAGCTGTTTGGCCGCAGATGATCCCAATGGGGTGCAAATCCCAGCTCTGAATCAAGACCTGTGCGACCTTGGCTGTAAATGACCCAGAGACGGCAGAAACCGTCGCTGGTGATTTGGCGAAACAGGGGGGCATCGAACTGGGTTTCCCGGTTCTGAACCACCACCAGTCCGACGTTGCTGGTGCTGCTCAAGCGCTGCCTCTTCCCTGGCCAGGCTCTACCTTGAGCGTGCTAGCGAGCCGGAATTGTGGGCTGAGCCGTTTCTGGGGAGGCATTGGGGCAGGAGCACTGCAGCCTGCAGCAGTCGCGTCCAGGCCTTGACCAGCCATGGGGCCTCCACCAGGGCCTGCAGTAGGTATCGATGGCAGCGGCGATCACCGTTCCGGCGCAGCCGCTCACCAATGAAATAGGCCCCCTCGGCGCGCCGGGGATCGGGCCAACGCCTGCCCTGCAGGGGCTCAGCAGCGCCAGGTTGTGGTCGAATCAGATGGGCTTGGGCCAGCCAGGGGGCTTCGCACTCCCCATGCCAACGGGCTTGGTAGAGCTGCAGGGCCAGGGCCGCCAGCTGCCGTTGCTCGCGCCAATGCCGCGACGACAGCCCCGTGGCAAACAACCGGCAGGCATACAGGGTCTGGGGGCAATGGGCGAAACGCCCCTGCAGGGCCATGCGATACCAAAGGTCCCAATCTTGGGCGTAATAAAAGGCAGCCCGGTATCCCCCTGCCCTGCGGTAGGCCGAGCGCCGCAGCATCACGGCGCCGTGGTGGGGCACATCGACAGCGATGCCATCGGCGGGCGGCAGGGTGTTGACCCAGCGGGGTGGCTGGGGCAAGGGTTGGGACAGCATCGGCCCCGGTGACGGCTGGACATCTGCCTCGAGGGGTTCCCAATCCGGCCCGCAGCAGGCCACGCCACAGGTCACCAGCACGCAATCAGGGTGCTGCTTCAGCACCCCCCACTGTTGTTGCAATCGCCCTGGCAGCAGGCGATCACCCACGTCGACGCGGGCGATCGCCACCCCGCGGGCCAGCCGGCAGCCCCGGATCAAGGCCCGGCTCAGACCCGCATGGGGCTGCAGCACCAGCCGCAGCCGGCGGTCGTCTCGGGCCAGCTGCTGCAGGGCCCGCAGCACCGTTGGCTCGGGGTAGCCATCGGCCACGGCCAGACACTCCAGGTTGACCCCCTGCTGGGCCAGCACCGACGCCAGGGTGTCGAGCAGGCGCTCGAGTGGCGCCCGGCAAAACCCCAGCACCACCGAGACCTGGGGCCGGCGGGGTGGCCAGGCCTCGGTTGGTTGGATTGCGGTGGTCATGGTTGGGGCAGCAGCACGAGCCGGCGGCCGGCCGCCAGGGCCCAGCGCAGCGAACGCGCCAGTGCGGCTGGCCTGGCCAGCGCGAAGCCCATGGGGCCGCTGTGGGCGATCAGCAGCACAATCGCCGCGGCTTCAGCGCGGCGGCGGTTTGCAAAGGCCTGCTCCAAATAACTGCAGAGAATGGGACGCAGGGCCTGGCGAAACAGCGCTGCACGCTCCAAGCCAAAGGCCCGCTCCATGGCCGCAAACAACTGGGCACTGCGGCGCGCTTGCTGCAGCGGCGTCAAGCTGGACCACACACCACCGGGGTGCTGCCGGTACACCGACATCACCGCATCAATCACGCCAGCATCGCCATGGCAGGCCGCCAGCAGGTAGAGCGGGCGATCGAGGCAGTACTGCTGAAAGGTCCAGGCGGGCAATTCGATGGCGCTGCGCCGCATCAACACCGATGAGGTGTGGAAGCTGTAGCTAGCAACCAGCTCGGCAAAGCCGAGACGGCGCACCCCCGCTGGCGGCCCGATTTCGCCGGATTCGGGCCACAGCCGGGTGCGGCAGCCACAGAAGGCCAACTCGGGCGCGCTCTCCAGCAAGGCCAGTTGTTGCTGGAGTTTGCTGGGATCACACCACCAATCATCCCCCTCCAGAAACGCCACATAGGGTGCCCGGGCAGCCGCCAGCAGCCGGGCGAAGTTGTGATGAAAGCCAAGCGCCCCCTCGGGGCTGTACCAGGTACGGATGCGGCCGGGGTGCTGGCCAGCCGCAGCGGCCACCAAGGCCGAGGTGCCGTCGTTGGAGGCATCGTCACCAACCAACAGCTCCAACTGGGGCCAGAGGGTCTGGGCTTGCACCGAGGCCATGGCTTGCTCAATGAACGGCGCGTGGTTGCGCGTCAGCATCAACACCGAAATCTGGGGAACGGTCTCCATCACGCCAGACTCACGCCGGACTCACGGTGGCCGCCAGCCGGGCGGCTCCGCTGGCACCCAAACCCAGCCGCAGCAGGCGATAGACCTGTTGTTGGCGTTCCACTTGGCGGGGATCAGGAAGCCCGGCGGTGACCTGGCGAGCTAGGGCCAGCAAGCGGTCACCTTCAGGCACGGCCCCCAGGGCATGCAACTGACGCGCCCGCAGCAAACACCAGCGGGCCAGGTGATCCCACTGCTCCGCAGCGGGGGGCACCTCGGCCAGCAGGGCACAGGCAAACAGACGGGGCAAAAAGCGGGCCTCATCAAGCAGATAATCCCGCTCGGGACCGCGGCTCACCCGCGCGCCGAGGTCATGGTCGCGCTGGCACGACACTGTGCTGCCGCAGTGCACCAGGCGAGCGCCCAGGGCTCCCATGCGCGCCTCGAGATCCCAGTCTTCGGGTCGAAACAGCGGCCAGGGCCCTGCCGCATCACTGATGCTGCGCCGAAACAGTGGCGTGTGGGTGTGCCACCAACGCTCCACCAGCAGCAGGGGAAACAGCTGGGCGTGGTGCTCGGCGGTGCGGCGGCTGGGTTCGGCCAGCAGGCTGCCGTCGGCGGCCACCAGCCGGGCTGTTCCGTAGGCAATGCTGCACTCAGGAGAAGCGCGAAGGGCCCCAACTTGATCGGTGAATTTGTTGGGCAGCAACCAGTCGTCGCTGTCGAGGTACTGGATGTAGGCCCCGCGAGCTGCCAGCCGGCCCCGCTCCCGCGCGGCCCCAGGGCCGGCATTGGCTTGGCGCAGCACCCGGATCTCATTCGGATGGCTGCGCTGCAGCTCAGCCAACACCTGCGGGGTTTGGTCGGTGGAGCCGTCATCGACCAGCAGAATCTCAAGGGGCCGGTAGGTCTGTTGCAGCACGCTGTGCACTGCGTGGAGCACCATCTCAGGCCGGTTAAAGACCGGAATGATGGTGCTCACCAGCTCATGATTGGCAGCGCTGGTCATAGGTAGGGCTCCAGGGGTTGACGCGTCCGCACGACCCGTGCGGGGGTGCCATGGGCCAAAACACCAGGGGGGAGTGAGCGCAGCACCACGGCTCCCGCTCCCACAACGGTGTCGGCGCCAATGCTGACCTGATGCACCAGGCAGGCGCCCAGGCCCACGGCGGCCCGCTGGCCGATGGTGACCTGGCCGCCGCAGTGCACCCCTGGGGCCAGGCTGGCAAAGTCGTCCATCTGCCCGTCGTGATCCAGTGAGCTGCGGGTGTTGAGCAGGCAGCCGGGCCCAAGGCGGGATCCTGGCCCCACATGGGCCAAGGCGAGGATCACGGTGCCTTCGCCCAGCCGGGCCGGCTCGGCCACCACCGCCGTGGGATCGATCAGCACGGGCCAGTGCAGATTCGGCACCCGGCGACGCAGGGTCTCAGCCACCAGCTGCCGTCGGCCGTTGTCGCCAATGGCAACCACCACCTGATCCAGCTCGTAGGCCTCGCACAGCTGCGGTACGTCGGCCAGTCCACCCAGCACCGGCAAACCAAACACGAGGCCACCGCTCGGACGGGTGTCATCGATCAGACCTGCCACCTGATAGTCGCCGCGGCGGCGCAGCAACGCGAGCACCGCGTGGGCGTGGCCTGCAGCACCAATGATCAACAGGCGCTTGGCCATTGCTTCTGCTTGATGGAGCTCAGGCATGCAGATTGATCCCATCGCGAGGGCACGAACGGATCTGTGTGCAGATCCGGCGTACATCAGCAGCATCCAGTTGGGTGCCATTGGGCAGGGCCAGCAACCGTTCGCTCAACCACTCGGTATGGGGCAAGGCGTGGCTGATCGGGGTGCCGTTGTAGGGCGGTTGCCGGTGGCACCCAGGCGTGAAATAGCGGCGTGCCAATACCCCATGGGTCAACAAGTGATCACGCAGCCGGTCACGATTACAACCAAAGCGAGAGTTGTCAACTTCAACAATCACGTAGTGGTAATTGCTAATTGTCTGCCCTGAGTAATCAATGAGCTGCAAGCCATCGACGTCTGCGAGCCCCTGGTTGTAGAGCTCGAAATGGCGACGATTGGTGTCGATGAATCGGGGCAAGTGCCGCAGATTTGCCAGGCCCAGGGCGGCGCTCAGCTCATTCATCTTGCCGTTGAGTCCAAGGGCTACCACTCGGTCCTCAGCGGCAAAGCCAAAGTTCTGCAGCAAGCGCACTTGGTTGGCAAAGGCGCCGTTGTTGGTGGCGATGGCCCCCCCTTCTCCGGTGTTGAACACCTTGGTGGCATGAAAGCTGAACACCTCACAGAGGCCGTGGCCGCCGATCGCTTGGCCGTCGGCAGCGCAGCCAAAGGCATGGGCCGCATCAAACAACAGCGGCAGGCCGTGGCGATCGGCGATCTCCTGCAGGGCGGAGATGGCACAGGGACGGCCATAGAGATGCACACCCACAATGGCGCTGGTGGCCGGTGTGATCAGGGCCTCCACTGCCGCCGGATCCATGTTGTAAGTGATTGGATCCACATCGGCAAAGACCGGACGGATCCCTTGCCATTGCAGGGCATGGGCCGTCGCCACAAAGGTGAAGGACGGCAGGATTACCTCGCCGCTGAGGCCTGCTGCCCGGGCCGCCAGCTCCAGAGCCACCGTGCCATTGCTGCAGAGGATCACGTGCTCGACACCGAGCCGCTGGCCCAACTCGGCTTCCAATTGCTCGACGAGGGGGCCGCGGTTGGTGAGCCAGCGCCGTTCAAAACAACCGCGGGCCAGGCCGGCGAATTCTCCCCATGGCGCGAGGTTGGGGGCGCCCACGTGCAGCACCTTGTTGCGGGGGGACCAGGGTGCTCTCATGCCGCCAGCCCCTGCAGCTGCTGACGCCAGAGACCCGCGTACCGGCCATTGCCGCGCAGTAGCGCAGCGTGGTCTCCCTGTTCAATCCGGCGGCCAGCCTCCAGCACCACGATTTGGTCGGCATGACGCACGGTGCTGAGTCGATGGGCGATCACCAGCACAGTGCAGTGGTCGCCCAGGTTTTGGATCGCCATCTGAACCAGCGCTTCGTTGTCGCTGTCGAGGGCACTGGTGGCCTCATCGAGAATCAACAGGTCGCAAGTCCGTAGCAGGGCACGGGCCAAGGCCAGGCGCTGGCGCTGTCCACCACTGAGGCGGTAGCCCCGCTCTCCCACCAGCGAGTCGAATCCATGGGGCAATTGCTCAATCAGAGGCAGAATCTGGGCCCGTTCAGCGGCAACCTCAACCTCGCGGCGTGTGGCATTGGGACGTCCAACCAGAATGTTGTCGGCCACGCTGGCGTTCAACAAAAAGGTGTCTTGACTGACCACGCCCAGACGCTGCTGCCAGCTGCTGAGCTGCCACTGCTGTAAATCGATGCCATCGATCAACACCCGTCCGGCTGTGGGGTCGTAGAGACCGATCAGTAGATCGGCGATCGAGCTTTTGCCAGCCCCGCTGGGTCCCACCAGGGCGGTGGTGCTGCCACGGGGCAGGCTGAGGTCGATGTGATCGAGGGCCCAAGGCTGGGTAGGCCCGTAGCGCAGGCACACCTGCTGAAGTTCAATGCCGCGTTGCAATCCGTCGAAGGGAAGCCCACCTGGCCGCCTGTACTGCTTGTCATCGGTGTTGAGCAGGGTCTGCAACCGCGCCATTTCGCCGGCATTGCGGCTGAAGCTGTTGCTGTTGACGGCCACGCCGCTCAGCCGCTGGTTGAGGCGCTGCAGGGCCAGTAAAAAAGTGGCAAGGCTCGGCAGCACGCCTCCCTGGCGGCCGTGCAGCAGCAACACACTCAGCCCCGCCAGCACGGCAAAGGTGAGCACGGGTAGAAAGGTGCCGAGCGGTGAGGTGATCTCGAGCAGGCGGGTTTGGCGCTTGAGAGCGCGCTCGAGCTCGGTCATCAAGTGCTGCATGGAGCGCTCGGCGCGCTCGAGCTGGCCAAAGCTGTGCAGCAGTCTCAACCCTTGAATGTCTTCGCTGAAGCGACTCACCACGGCCACGGTGGCGGCTGATAGCTGGTGGGCCCGCTGGCGAATGCGTGGCATCAAATGGCGCTGCAACGCCACCAATCCACCGCCCATGGCCAGGGCACCGAGCAATAGCCAAGGCGACAGCAGCACCAGCACCAGCAGGTAGGCGAGGGCCATCAGCACATTCACGACCAGCTGGGCCGCCGTGGTGATCTGTTTTTCGACGGCCTCCGGTCCTTGGGTGGCATGGCTCACCAGGTCACCCACCCGATAGCGGCTGGCACAGGCAAAGCTGAAGTGCAAAATCTGCCGGTGCAGGGCGTTGGTGACCAGGGCGCGGCAGCGGGCGGCAAACAGCCCGACCGCCACCGCGTTGCCATAGCGCATCAGGCTTTGCAGGCCTTGGAGGAGCACGGCCAGGCCCATCAAGGCCAGAAACAAGTGCGTGGGCGCCAGCCCAAACCCCACCAGTGGGGCCGGGGCCACCCCGCTGCTCAACAGCCCGATAGCGGCAAACATGACCGCCAGCGTCAAGCCTTCACTGGTGGCCTCCAGCAGGTTGAGCCCACCACTGAGCAAGAGCAACTTCCATTGGGATCGAGCGGTTTCAAAAATCAGCCGCGTGACCTCGGTGGGCTTTCGCCACGGCATCAGAACGCTCAATGGCATGAACAATCGTTGTGGATTCAGACTTCGCAAATTCAGAGTCACGCCCAAATCTCGGCAGGCGAAATTTAACAATTATCCGAAAGCTAGAGGCCACGTGCTATCAATTTGCGGCACAATGCAGCAGATTGTAGAGCCAATGCCAAATCACAACTGCAGGTCTGCATAAAATTGTCGGTGCTGAATATGGTGATCTCTAGCCTTTTCCGCAAGCCCCCAACTGCGTTCTCTCCAACATCCAGTAGAGGGGGGCGAGTCCTGATCATTACTTGTTCTATGACCCGAAACACTCGATCCCCATGGCGGCCAGTCTTGGTTGCCGCAGCCACAGGCGTTGCCCTGACGGCCCTGACGCTGGGTTCAACCACCGCCCAGGCCGCACCACTCCCCGGACCGGATGGCAGCCTCATCTTCAACTTCGACAAATTTGAGGGTGACTCCTCGCCAGCTGGATCCCCCATTTGGCTGCAAGCTGTCATCAGGCATATCAATAGCAGTGCCCCACCAAGTGGCGTCACTATTGAGTTAACCGGCAATCTTCAGGATCCCAACGAGTTCATTACGTCGGTTGGCTTTAATCTGGTCAGTGAGATCCCCTCGTTCACATGGAACTGCTCCAGTACTCAGGTCACTTGCAATGCCACGGATATTGAGCAGAAGTTCAACAAGAATCTCCCTCGGATTCAATTTGCTAATGGAGTTCAAGGTCTAGATCTAGCGATTGAGTTGCCCACCCCTAACAATAAGGATCGCTTCAAGGGTACAGACAAAGCTATTTTTACCATTAATGCATCAGGCCTTGGGCCAAGCAACTTCTTGGCCAAAAATGATCCGGGCAGCCCAATCTCTGGGGTTTATACGGCGGCGCGGGTGCAGGGGTTGCAAACAGGTTCGGGTAGCACCACGATTATTGACCCGGATCCAATTCCAGGACCAGATCCAGTTCCAGGACCGCTGCCGTTGTTGGGTGCAGGGGTGGCTTGGGGCTACAGCCGCCAACTGCGCCGCCGCGTGGCACTGGGCCTACGTGGTATCCAAGCCAGGTGAGCCGAGTTGCCGTCAAGGCAACCTTGATCTCCACTATCAGGGGCAGCTTCCTGTGGGGCTGCCCACCAAATGGGGCTGGCTTTGTCAGCCATTTTTTATGGTCATGACGCGGTGCATGGATTCCTTTTTACTCAGGATTCTTGATTGGCAAGGGTCTTTGAGTTTAGGACTTTATTGCTGAAGCATGATGGCTTTTCCTTCGCTGATTTTATCATTGTAGGCAAGACGTATTGCTGGTATGTAGGCGACGGAGGCGCCTTTGGATTTGATGCAATCTGCAGTGAATTGAGCCAATGAAAACATCGATCTGTGGCAGTTCTGCAGAAGTCAAGGCTTGGTTCTGATCCTAACAACTAAGTTTTCAGCTGAGCTTTTCGTGGGCCTTCTCTGAAGTTCAGTCGAGCTCGATCTTGATGGTTCAAATTCTTCGACAGTTGTCCTGATGCCCCTCAAGCCTCTTCCCGGTCATTGGCCTGTTTTGGCCATGGCCGCTGGTGGGTGTGCTCTGGTGGCCCTGCTGTTGGGTTCGGTGGGCGGTCAGGCCATGATGGGCCTGGTTTCGGCTGGTGGCATGGCCTTCCACGTTGAAACCATCAGTGGACGGAAGTCTCCAGCTGGCCCTCAGACCCATGAGAACGACTTGCTGAGCAGCTTTGGCTGGAATTATTGTGGCAGTCGGTTTGTTGCCTGCTGGATGGGGGGCTTGGAACGGGCTGATGGCGAACAGGAGCTGATTCATGTTGCCAATGAAATGAGTGCTTCTGACGCGGGAATCAACCTTCTATCTCCCAGCGACTATGATTCCTTTCTGGCAAATCATGAGCCTTCTCTCGCGATCCTTTCCCCTGGCTTAATTGTAGACAACGTTATAACGAACCTTGAGTCTGGTATTTTGATTTCGGCCATGGGTTCTGGATTCACGGTGCAAAGCCAGCAGGCAGATTCCGTTGGCACCACAAGAGCTAACTCTCCACTCAAATCTCCAATCAAGACTTCAGATCAACAACCCATGAACGCTGTGCCGGCTCCAGTGCCATGGTTAGGGCTTGGGGTTGCCCTGGGCTACTGCCGCAGGATGCGGAAGCGACTTTCAGAGAGCCAGGCTAGCGATTCAATTCGTGTTTGCTCCGTCAGTACTTCTTGGCCCAGGCGTCCACCTGGGCAGCTTAAGTAGCGGATTGGTCCCGGGGTTTCGCTCGACACGTGCTGTTCTGGGGAAGGCCGTGACCACGGGGAAAGCTAGGCCGATGCAGAGGAACTGCGGCGGATCTTCTCCGGCACCCACCTCACATGCCAACCAACCCTGAGCCGTTACCGATTGCTGGCACGCCATTCATCCCTTGATGCACTGCTGTTGCCTGCGCTTTGCACTGGTCGAAACCCCCTTGCCGTGGTTGTGGTGGTTATGGGTTCAGTAGATGACTGCTGGTCTGCAGACTCCCAGGTGAGAGCGGTGCGATTCGAGCCGGCCTTGCCGAAGTGAAACGCCCACTTTGGGTTTCGCGCATGTCGCTGGCCCAGGGAGCCTCTGGAATGTCTGCAGGCGACATGATGTGCCATAGAACCAAAAGGCCAGCCAACACCACATCATCAGAGCAACCTCCATCAGGTGTAAACAGGCGGAGGTGTTTGGGATGGGATGGCGGCATGGTTGAGGCGACCTTGCCTCCGATGTGCGCCAAGAGCAGATTGTGGCTTCTTTGCGTACCGACCGTCAGATGGGCTTCGCAGCCGTTGTTTAGTGCCTCCATGCTGGCTTGGGTGCCAGCATGGAGGCATGGAAACTCCGTCACCAGAGTGGATGCCTGAAGCCGCCAGCCGCGTCTATCCGGCTTGGGTTCAGCGCAAGGCGGTCACCCTCTGCAAGCGTGACCAAAAACGTGATGGCCTTGGCAATGTTCAGGAGTACCGCCTGGCGATCCACGCTGCGGTGCTTGCCTCAGCGGGGCTTGATCATTGGACCGGGGAGTGGCTCCACTGGGAGCTGATTGGCACCTACGACAACCGGGAAGCGACAGCCGGCGGCTCGGAGCACAAGCGTAACTACGCCATGCTGCCCACCATTGACCATCGCACCAATCGGCCAGAACCTGATTTTGTGGTATGTGCCTGGCGCAGCAACGATGCTAAGCACGACATGTCACCGGAAGAATTGATCGCGTTTTGCCGGCTGGTGGTCAAGCGACATGGAGATTCTATGTAAAAAGTGTCAAAATTGCCTCGACTCATCAATCCATAGCGTCATCCTTGGGATTGATTGAAAAATCGCCTGCTTACTCGGCGCAAGTTGAGAGGAAATCACTGCGCGAAATTATTTTTTAAGACTCGAATATAAGAAAAGAAAGATTTTTGAAGCGCTCTCCCTTTGGGTGCTAGACAGTCAATGGAAATCTGTTTCTTGGCCGTGATGCCAACGACTTGCGTCTTTTGATCGGCCTTTTGCTGCTCAGTCAGGTCGAAGTCTTGGACTTTTCGGGTCGTTATTGCAGCCTGTCTTGTGGTGAGTGGCTGGATGATTGTATTGCCCTGGTTGTCAATCGCGCACAAGTGGATTTTGCCTATCTCCTGTGCTTTGTGGTCTCGATTTGACGGTCTCGCCGCTGCAGATCTGTTGCAGTGTTCGGTTAGTCGCACAACCGTATTCAGAGTGCCAATTATTTGTAAAGCCTGTTTTGGAGCCTGTAGCGCAGCTGGTACCACGGCTTACTGCCGAAGAGCTTCGTCGCTTTTCCCAAGAGATTCACCAGGCTGTTGCCAGCCTCTATCGAGTTAATCGATGGTATGGCTGGTCCCGATTGGCCTTGTTGATTGGACTGTTGTTTACAGGGGGCTGGATGTATTGGCGGGCTGATCATTGGACTCTGTCGCTTGCGGGGCTTGTGGTGCTCGCACTTGCAGAGAGTGCCTTGTTGATTGCCACCCACGAAGCCTTGCATGGCACATTGTTGGCGCTCCCCAGATGGGAGTTTTTGTTTTCCTGCCTGGTTAGCTGGCCGATGGCTTGTCCCAGTTGTACCTATGGATTGGTGCATCTTTGGCATCATCGCTGGAATAGCGTGGATCTTCGTGACCCCGAGCGGATTCCCGTTTGTCGGCGACCTTGGCTGAAGAGGATCTTGGGTTCTGGTGGGATAGGCCTGATTGTCTCGACTGTTCATCAGGGCCTACTGCTGCGGCATGAGGACCCAAGACTGCCTTGGCGCTTGGGTTGGGATGCTGCAGGTATTTTTTTACTGCATACCTCTCTTTTGTGGCTTGTTATTGCTCAGGGGGTTTTTGGGCGTTACGTGCTCTCTTGGCTCATTGTGGAGCGTATTGTTGGCGCCATTCTCCAGTCTCGAGCTCTGGTGGAGCACTGGGGTTTGTGGCATCCACGCCAGAATCACCTACTCAGTCAACTCTATGGATCTCGCACCATTGGGGTCAACTATTTTTTTAATCAATTGATGGGTGGGTTGCCTTATCATAGTGTTCATCATGCTTGTCCAAGTCTTCCGAGCCATTCCCTGCCAGAAGCTTGCGAGCGAATTGACAAACTATTAAAAGACTATCGGCTGCCTTCTTTGCCCTATTCCCGTAGTTACCCAATGGCCATGGCCAGCTTGTTTAAGCGGTCAACTTAGAACGCTGCTTTGCTTTTGATCCCTGAGCAGATGCATGGCTTGGCTTGAGGAGAAGTCTACAATTTGAGTGGGCCAAGCCAATAAAAACTTGACCCAAATCGTGACCCAGTCGCGATGGAACCTTCTCGATAGAATCGTTTGACTTGCTAAGTGTGTGTATTTGTTCTACTGATAGTGAACCTGGTCCTGTTGTGGACGCCAACCTAAAGCATGGTGGTCCTGCCTTGTTCAGGTTTGAGCTTGAGGCTCTTCCCTGTGACTGTAATAAAAACCTCCGTCAGGTTCTTGCTGGCTTACGACTCCACAGCGGGTTGCCACACGCCAGAGTGCCTGGTGAATGGGGGTTGGATCGTAGCGAACCAGTTCTGGAAATTGTTGTTTCAGAAGTGTTGTGGCGTGCCAAGCGTTGTAGTGCGGAATCCCAGGGTTGATGTGATGGCACACATGGGTTGAACCGATGCCATGGTGGAGGAGATTAAGTAGTGGTCCATAGGGGCGATCCACCGTTTGAAGTGCACCTTTGGCCCAGTTCCAGTCTCGGGATGAAAAGTGGGGAATATCTGTATCAGTGTGCTGTAGCCATGTGTAGCAAACCAGCCAGGCATTAATGACCAGATAGGGCAGTCCATACACGCAGAGAATGCGAGCCAGTGAGTAGTGGACTGAGGCCAGAACGAGCACTATTAGCATCATCAACAGACCGAGATTTGATCGCAACATCAAACCTTTGCTGGAATCTGTGAAGAGGGGCCGCCGTCCGTTGCGGAAGAGAGAGCTGTTCCAGAAATGTGAGGTGGGAGCTCCATAGTCTTCCCCCCCGGTCACACCAAACAGAAGGTAGAGCGGCCATCCCAAGACCAAGTGGGTGATCAATGAGAGGATTCCGAAGAGCCCGGACCCCATGCGCTTGGCCGCTGCGGCCACAATCTGCCCAGCGGGTGTCTCGGAGCGCGGTGGGACGTGGGTTTCGCCGCCTTCCAGGTGGTTGCAATTGGCGTGGTGAACCCCATGGCTGCGCTGCCATGTGAAGTAGGGAACCAGTAGGAGGCTATGCAGTGCGAATCCCACCCATTGCTCAAGGCGGCGGTTTGGATGGAAGGCGCGGTGACCGCATTCATGGGCTAAGACCCAGCAGCCCGTTGCAACGGTGCCTGTGATCAGGGCGTACAGCGCCCATAGGGGGGCTGCGTTGATCTGCAGTGGAATTTTGGTTCCCAGTCCATAGGCCAGCAGAGACAGGCCGAGGGACATCGTCAAACTTCCCCAGGCTTTGATGGGGTTGACCTTGAGCAGCTCGGGGGGCAGGCAGGCGAGGAGCTGGCTCTTGCTTGGGTAGGTGGTTGGTTGAACGGGGTTGTTGTTTTCTTTCCCCTGAGGATGGGGGTGCTGATCAGACGAGGAGATGAAGACCACTGAAGCGGGGTTATGGGATACGGGACTGCTTACTGAAGCTGTGGGATCTGTGGAAGAGGTCAGTTCGCGGTGGGGGCAATCGCAAGACCATAACGAATCTGCCTGCCAAGCACGTGATCGGTGTGCAGAAAGCTCGCTTTTTTCAGCGCCCAGCGAGCTGCCTCTGTAAGGTAGATTGTGCAATTTTCAGATTTATACTTCTGCTTTCTTTGCTGATTCAATATATTTTGCCTCTGTACTAAGGTCGCCCGTCAAATGCGATCTCATTGATATTTCTGATCAGTTGGATACTCAAGCGGTTGAAGTGACCTCCCTGTTTGGCGCCGCTCAGCGTTTGTCTTTGCAGGCCATTGCATGGTTGATCTGAGCTCGTTTGTTCACTTGAGATCTATTGCTCACTTGAGGCCTGATATTTGAGCCCTAAGCATTGGTCAATAACTCCGAATTGCGCGGAAATTAAATTGTACTGAAATTCTCTTGTGCTGAAAACTAAATTGTAATGAATTTAATTGTACCGATCTGAATTGTGCCGAAGCCATTTTGACGGTGAAAAAGCTCAATCACTGCGGCATCGGTTCTCATCGTAACTCAGCGATTGCAGGCTTGGCGTATTGGCACAATTTTTTTAGGGGGGCACTGCTTTGAGCATGACCACCTTCCTGTCATGGGGGTTGGTTGACCCCGATTAACGGTGGTTATCCCTGCCGCTAATTCGACACCTCACCACCATGACCGTGGGGGCAACGATCCACTGCCGTTGCGCGCCGCGGATGCGGGTTTGACCATGGTCCAGAGTTGTTGTCCCGTGTTAATTAAGTTGGTGGGCAGTGGTAGGGCCAGCAACTGTTTCTGCCAATGGTTTGCTGACCCTTCCTCTCGCTAAGTCTTTGACTGGATGACTGGTGTTGACTAGTTATCTGGATGTGTATTGACGGTCGTTTTGGATCATTTAATGATTGTATCTGGCTGTTCTTTGGGGTCCCATGGTGGGCGCTGCATATCAGTTGCGTAAGCGATGTTCATTTGTTTCGCTGGCAATCTGATTGAGGACTCTTGTTCACGATAGAGCTGTTGCTTAGGTTTGATCCTGGTGTTGTCTTGAACGTCCTGCTTGTCTATCCAGAATTTCCAAAGACCTACTGGAGCTTCGATCGGGCTCTGGAGCTGCTTGGTCGAAAAGTGTTGTTGCCACCACTTGGTCTAATTACCGTGGCTGCCCTGTTGCCAGAGGATTGGAATCTTGGGTTGGTCGATTGCAACATTAGACCAGTTACTGAAGAGGAGTGGGCCTGGGCTGATTTGGTGATTGCGTCGGCGATGCTTGTGCAAAAAAAGGATCTTTATCAACAAATAGTTTGCGCAAAATCTCACCACTTGCCTGTTGCGGTTGGTGGACCTTTTGTGAGTTCCACCCCGGATGCACCTGAATTAGAGCAGGCAGATTTTCTTATTCTTGATGAGGGGGAAATTACAATTCCACTCTTCCTGGACGCATTGACGCGTGGCCAGGCGAGCGGGAGGTTCAGTGCACAGGGTGAAAAACCAGATATGTGTCATTCGCCAGTGCCACGTTTTGATCTTCTTGAGCGGCAGGCTTACAGCTTAATGGCGATTCAGTTTTCTCGGGGTTGTCCATTTCAGTGTGAATTTTGCGACATTATTGTTCTTTATGGACGCAAGCCTCGCACCAAAAAGCCGGCCCAAGTCCTTCATGAGCTACAGGTTTTGTTGGATTTGGGCTGGCGCAACGAAGTATTTCTTGTCGACGATAACTTTATTGGCAACAAGAGGAACGTCAAGCTTCTGTTGCCAGAGCTTCAGCAATGGCAGAAGCAAAATGGCTATCCATTTTCCTTTACGACTGAAGCCTCTGTTGATCTTGCTGATGACGAAGATCTCATGCAAGCTATGGCGCGCTGTGGTTTTCGGAGGGTCTTTCTTGGTATCGAAACCCCAGATCAGGAGAGCCTTCTTGTCACGCAAAAGCTACAGAATACCCGTGCACCTTTGGCTCAGGCTGTCGACCGTATCACCTCCCATGGTCTCCAGGTGATGGCCGGCTTTATTCTTGGATTTGATGGTGAGCAGCCTGGAGCGGGTGAAAGGATTGCTGCTTTTGTCAATCAAACTGGAATACCTTTGGCCATGGTTGGCATTCTCCAGGCACTACCAAATACGGCTCTATGGCATCGACTTGCAAAGGAGGGACGGCTGTTGAAAAATCAAGACAATTTTGATGTGGGTACCATTACTCACCTCTTGAATTTTGTGCCAACACGGCCGATTGCAGATTTGGCTGCAGAGCTTGTGCAGGTTTTTTCGGATCTCTATGCGCCTATCCCTTACCTTGAGCGTGTCTATCGCTATAGCTGTAAATTGTCGATTGGTCGCTCCCCCCAGCTTCGTCGTTGGAATCAGAGTTCCAGCATCGTTCTAGGTGTGCTGATCTTGTGCTGGCGTCAAGGTGTTGTGCGAGAAACCCGTTGGATATTCTGGAAGCGTTTGGCCCAGATTGCGCTCAACCATTCTCTGGTCCTTGACGAGTACCTTTGGCTATTGATGCTCAATGAGCACTTTATTGACTACAAGGATTTCATTGGCGAGCAAATTGAACTGCAACTGGCCTTCCAGTCTTTAGCACTTTAAAGTGTGTATTTGGTAATCATTTTTGGCTGCGACTAATTGTCCTGCTCCATCCTTGCTGCTGGTTTGAGCAGCTTGAGATCTTCCCTTTGCAACTGCATTCCATCGGTGTCTTTGCTGTGGTGCGGGGCAATGACGTCAGTCACGCTGTGACGGAGACCAGATGCATGGCATGCCCGGCATTGCCGCAGATTCGCCACGCGTGCCCCACGGAAGCTTCGATCATGGCTAATCAAGTCGTTCTTGTACAACATTGATGCCATCTGTTGAGGCCTGGCCACTGCTGGAGCATCCGGTGCTGTGCAGCAGTCAAAGCGCCAAGGTCTGCATGACCTGTCGCTTCTTCCGCCATCAGGCTGCCACCAATGGGATGTCTATTCTCGCCTGTGCCCTGCATCGGGCCCTTGTGCCGCAGGGCGCCCATTTGGCCAGTCGGTGCGAATGTTGGAGCGATGACGTGTTGAGTCAGAAACAAAAAAACCCAGGTCAAACCTGGGTTTAAAAAGTGGAGCCAAGCGGATTCGAACCGCTGACCCCCTGCATGCCATGCAGGTGCTCTACCAGCTGAGCTATGGCCCCATCGTTACACCTTGCAAGCTGAGCGCTGGTCGCTCGGCTTTGACCCGTAGGCCTTGCTTGGTACTTGTTGAGCTTACAACGTAGGGGTGCGGGTTTCTAGGCCTGTCGCCAGACCGCCACGAGTTTGCCCTGCACGGCGACTTGGTCGGCAGGCACGAGAATGGGCGCGTAGGCGGGATTGGCCGCCTCAAGCCGCACGATGGCTCCGTCGCGGTGAAAGTGTTTGAGGGTGGTGCCACTGCCGGGCACCAGGGCGCTCACGATCGTGCCGGGCTTGAGTTTGCTGGGGTCGACGACCGGTTCCATGAGCACCACATCGCCGTCGGCAATGTGGACCCCCACCATGGAGTCTCCGTTCACGGTGAGGGCAAATAGGCCCTGGGTCTCCAGCACCGGGACCAGGTCAAGGTGCTCTTGCACGTCGTCGAAGGCTTCCACCAGGCCGCCGGCGGCTACGGCGCCGAGCACTGGAATGCCGCGGTTTAGGCCCCCCAGCAGCTGCAGGGTGCGGGCCTGGCCCCCTTGCCAGGTAATCCAGCCCTTCTGCTGCAGATGGCGCAGGCGACTTTGGATCGGTGCCGGTGAGCGCAGCCCCATGGCTTCCATCATCTGGCGGATCGAGGGGCTATGGCGGTGGCTGCTGATGTACGCGGCCAGCCACGTGTACAGCTCCTGCTGGGCAGGGGTGAGCTCCTCGTGTTCGATCGCATCGATCGGGGCCATGGTGGGGGGGCTTGGCACAGACGGAAGGGAGACGCACTGATACAGATGTACCGCCTGACGGTGCATTTGTCGAGGTCTGTTGCCGCTTTTGGTCTGTCTGTTTAAGTTTCTGGTCGTCCATCCTTGCGCCACTGACGATGGCTTTCACGGCAAGCGTTGCTCCTGCTTCTGCACTGTTTGAACGGGTGAGTGAGGCGTTGCGCCAGAGTTCCGCCCCCGAATTGGCCGGTTTGGCCGGTGATGAGCTGCATAGCCTTGCGGCTCTGGTCTGTTGTTTGAACCAGGCTGATGCCGGCTTGCGGCAGCGGTTTCAGCAGCTCAGGAGCCGTGAGGGCTTGATTGCCTTGGCTGCTGCTCAAGGCATTCCCCTGGTGCCTTCGGTGCTGGAGCGCTTCGAGCGGGTTGCCCGGCAGCGTTTTGCGCAGCAGAGCGAGCTCACAGACGCCCAGCTGGCTGGTGTATCAGCCGGAAGCACCATCGGCAGCGCGTTTGGTCTGGGAATCAACTGGCTGGGTGATCTCTCCCTTTCCTTGGGGCGGATCACTTTTTGAGACCTTGGTGGCCCCCTGAGACCGCCCATGATCAGGGGCCATCAGACACCTCCCAGCAGGGCAGCGAGCAGGGCCTGTTGGGCATGGAGGCGGTTTTCGGCCTGATCGAAGATCCGGCTTGCACTGCCTTCCATGGCCCCGGCGCTGATTTCAAGGCCCCGGTAGGCGGGAAGGCAGTGCAGCACGATGGCGCGGCTGTCGGCTTCGGAGATCAGGTCTTCGTTGAGACACCAGCCGGCAAACGCATGCTCCCGTTCTCCCTTCTGGTCTTCTTGGCCCATTGAGGCCCAGACATCGGTGTAGAGGGCATGACTGCCCCGCACCGTGGCCACAGGGTCGTGCAGGACATGGACGGAGCTGCCTTGGGCCGCTGCCAACTGCTGGGCCCGGGCGAGAACGTCTGGATTTGGCTCGAACCCCAGCGGGCAGCCAATGCGCACGTGGACGCCCAGCAGGGCACCGGTCAGCATGAGGGAGTGGGCCACATTGTTGCCATCTCCCAAATAGCTGAGGGTGAGCCCGCGGGTGGAGCCGAAGGCTTCGCCGAGTGTGAGGTAGTCAGCGAGGGCTTGGCAGGGGTGTTCGAAGTCGGTGAGGGCGTTGATCACCGGGATCGAGGCCCAGTGGGCGTAGTCGACCAGTTCGTCTTGGCCGAAGGTGCGGATCGCCAGGGCATCGACATAGCGGCTCAGCACGCGGGCGGTGTCGGCCACTGGCTCACCTCGACCCACCTGACTCACCTGGGGGTTGAGGTCGATGGTGTGGCCGCCCAGCCGGGCCATGGCCACCGTGAAACTGACCCGGGTACGGGTCGAGGCCTTGGAGAAGATCAACCCCAGCACCTTGCCGCCAAGCTCGATCACCCGACGGCCGGACTTGAGATCGGCCGCCAGGCTGAGCAGGCCTTGGGTCTGCTCAGCGCTGAGATCCGCAGCCGAGATCAGGTCACGGCCACGCAGCTGGGCCAAGGCAGAGAGGTCACTGCTGGCCGCCATCGACCGTCCTCAAAGATCCCTTATCTGCGATCGGGGGCCCCGGCGTCAAGTCTTGGCTGCCCGGTTGCGGAGCTGACGAGCTGCCGCGTTGGTCTGACACGAGGTTGGAAGGCTCCGGTTTGAAGGGTCCCTTCGCTGGCCGTAAACCTTGGCCATGGGTGGTTGCCATTGGCTTCAGCGAATCAATCGACAAAGCCAAGGCTTTCGGCCAGGGTGTTGCTGTCGGGGGCTTCATCGCTTGTGACGTCAAAGCCAAGGTTGGTGATCAAATGGGCCCGGGTGCTTTGATCCGACGCCTTGAGCACTTGATCGCACAGGTCTGGTTGGTCGCGCAGCAACTGAATCAGGGCATTGAACTGGGGCGTTTCCATCACAACAGAGCCGACGTTCATGGTCAGCCTTGGTGTTGTGGCGCCGCTTGGTGGGTCCTTGGGCAGGCTCTGCCGCGCATCGACGGCAGAGCCTGCCCAAGGTGCTGCTCAGGCTGCTGGCGAATGCTCCACCTGTGCGGCTACAGCTTCGCCGGCTACCGCTTAACCGGCTACCGCTTCGCCGGGCATGACGCTGGACGCCAGAAGCTCCTTGAGTTCGTCGCCCTCGATCACCTCTTTTTCGAGGATCTTTTGGGAGATGGCTTCGAGCAGCTCGCGGTTGTGGCCAAGGATGGAGAGGGCTCTGTCGTGGGCCCGATCCACCAGGGAGCGCACCTCGCGATCAATGGCCTGGGCCGTGACGTCGCTCACAACCCGGCGCGGATTGTTGCCGCCGCCGAGGAAGCGACTGCCGCCCTGCTTGTCGTAGGCAAGGGGACCCAGGGTGTCGCTCATCCCATAGGTGCCAACCATCTGCTCGGCGATGTCGGTCGCTCGTTGCAGGTCATTGGCGGCGCCGGTGGTCACGGCTCCGAACACCACTTCTTCGGCGCTGCGCCCCCCTAACAGGGTGGCGATCTGACCTTCAAGATCCTCCTTGGAATTGAGGAAGCGCTCTTCAGTGGGGAGCTGGAGGGTGTAACCCAGAGCACTCATGCCACGGGGCACGATCGAAATCTTGGCAACTTTGCTGCCGCCTGGCATCAGGTGACCCACAATCGCGTGGCCAACTTCGTGGTAAGCCACCACTTTTTTCTCATCGGGTTGAAGCACCCGGCTCTTCTTCTCGAGGCCGGCGACCACCCGTTCGATCGCTTCATTGAGGTCGGCCTGTTCAACCTGGGTGCGGTAAGAGCGGGCCGCGAGCAACGCCGCCTCATTGACCAGGTTGGCCAAATCGGCGCCGGCAAAGCCGGCAGTGGCCTGGGCGATGCGGTCAAGGTCGACCACGGCAGCCAGTTTCACCTTCTTGGCGTAGATGTCGAGGATGGTGCGGCGGCCGGAGAGGTCTGGTCGATCGACCAACACCTGGCGGTCAAAGCGGCCCGGCCGCAGCAGGGCGGCGTCAAGCGTTTCGGGCTGGTTTGTGGCGGCGAGCACGATGACCGGCTTGTCTTTGCCGGCGAAGCCATCCATTTCGGTGAGCAGTTGGTTGAGGGTCTGCTCCCGTTCGTCGTTGCCACCAACGACGCCCATCGAGCCCGAGCGGCTCTTGCCGATCGCATCGAGTTCGTCGATGAAGATGATGCAGGGGGCCTTCTTCTTGGCCTCTTCAAACAAGTCGCGCACGCGGGCAGCTCCGGCTCCCACAAAGAGCTCAACAAATTCAGATCCACTGATGATGAAGAACGGCACACCGGCTTCGCCGGCCACGGCCTTGGAGAGCAAGGTCTTGCCGGTGCCGGGAGGGCCAACCAGCAGCACTCCTTTGGGTATCCGTGCCCCGATCGCGGCATAGCGCTCGGGGGTTTTGAGGAAATCGACGATTTCGGCGAGCTCGGTCTTGGCCTCGTCGACGCCAGCGACGTCGGCAAAGGTCACGCGGGATTCCTCATCGGGAACGTACACCTTGGCTTTGCTCTTGGTGAAGCTCAGTGCACCCTGGGCACCGCCCATGCCGCTGCGCCGGGCAAAGAACTGCAACACCACAATGAAGATCAATGGGGGCACCACCCAGCTGAGGGCTGTGGTGATGAAGCTGGGCTTACTGGGTGGAGCCGCGGCGAATTCGACGCCGTGTTGTTCAAGTCGCTGCGGCAGATCCATGTCGAAGATCGGCGTGGTCGACAGCACCGTTGGGGCACCTTCGCTGGGGGCTTCCTTGAGCTCGTAACGGATTTGATCCGAGGTGATGTAGGCGCGCTTGACGGTGTTGTCGTTGACCTGGTCGATGAACAGCGAGTAAGGCACCCGCGGCACCTGCGTCGACTGGTTGGGCAGGAAGTTGCTGAACAGCAGCAAGACTCCGAAGCCGATCAACACCAGGTTGATGATGCCGAAGCGCCGGTTGGGTTGATTCTCGTCTTGGCGAATGGCCATAGTGCTCTGCCGACGCGGCTATTGGGGGCCAAGCTAGGTCGGCCTACCCCACCTTCGATCCAGCCGACGGGTGGGAGAACCGAACGCCCTTTGGCCCCCTGTCATGTGTGGTCGTTTTTCACTCACCACGACCCTCGATCAGCTGCTGCCACGGCTGCGGGGGCCCTGGCCCCCTGGGCTTGCGGCTCACTACGCCCCGCGCGCCCAGGTGTGCCCTGGGGAACCGCTCCTGTTGCAGCGCCAGGAGCATGGTCGCCTGGAGGTGGGGCTGGCGCTCTGGGGGCTGGTGCCGGAGTGGGCCAAGGACCCGTTGGCGTTGCACCGGCCGATCAACGCCCGCAGCGAAACGGTCGCTGAGAAGCCCTTTTTCCGCGGCGCCTGGCGCCACCGCCGGGCCCTGTTGCCGGCGGATGGCTTCTTTGAATGGCAAAGCAAGCCAGATGGCCGGGGCGGGGTGGAGCGACAACCGTGGCTGTTTCGTCGCCGTGATCAGCAACCGTTCTGGTTGGGAGGCCTGTGGGACCGCTGGGTGGGCCCTGACGGCGGCGAGTTGGAGTCTGCCGTCATCCTCACAACCGCCCCCAACAAGCTCCTGGCCCAGGTGCATGACCGCATGCCGGTGGTGATCCCGGCCGGTCTCGAGGAGGCTTGGCTGGAACCGGTTGACGGACCTGGCCTGCGGGCGCTCGAGCCGTTGATGGCCCCATGGGACCCGGTGGGCTGGGAGGCGGTGAGGCTCGGCAGCCCGGGGCGGCGGGCCAGGCCGTGAACCGCTAAACCTGATCCAACTGCCCCTCTGTTGCGATGAGCCTGGACCAACTCGATGCGTTTCTGGCCTATGCCCGCCAAGATTCGCAGCTGCAGCATCAGCTTCAGGAGCCGCAGGAACTGGAGGATTTCCTTGCCCTCGCCCGGGGTGCCGGCTTCCAGGTGGAGGAGAACGACGTGATCGCCGCCCAAGAGCGTGCTGAAGCGGGTCTCAGCGACGACGAGCTGCAGCGTCGGGCAGGTGAGGAGGCGCGCCGTTTGCGCCACTTCATCCCGGGCTGAGGCGGAACAACTGCTTGTCAAAACGTTGAGCTGCTTCGATGGTCGGCCGTCGCTCGAGCTGAAGCGGTGACCCTCGAGCCAGTTAGTTGGCCAATCAATCAATCAATCAATCAATCCAGATTACTTGTTTGCCGCCCCTGTAGTTGCTGACTAGCCAGGATACGTTTGTGGTCTTGGTGCCAATGAAAATGGCGGAATCTCGCATCAGTTCGACCTGTGCGAAAAAGCGAGTCATTGCATCCTTGCGGATGTCTGTGCTCTGCTGGCTGAAAATGGCATTGTTGTAGCCACGCTTGAATGCAGGCGTTAAATAAAGACACTTGAAGTTGGTGAGTCTCGAGGCAAGTTCCTCGATCGCTGAGAGGTCGTCCCCGGCAATAAAAACCTCCTGAAACTGGTCTTCAAGTGTCTGTAGGTGTTTGGCGTAGAGTTCGAGTGGAGCGTAGTCTGATTCAATTATTTTATCCCCACGTCGTATACAAAGTGATAGATAAGGTTTGCTGAATTTGGGTATCTCGGCCTTAATTGTTTCGACCCTTTCGGCGATTTCGGGTTGGTAGGCCCATAGGGCCTTCGATAGCATCTGCCTGAGTTCAGCATAGTCGCTTGGTAACTTGGGCTGATCGTCATGTTGACGGTCGGCTGCCGGCAGCTTTTTGAGGTCTGAAAATAAAAAATGAGATGCTCCTGGCTGGCAAGCAGACCTGAGGTAGGCCTCGGCTAGATTTTTGACCCACGGCATTTTCTTCTGGAAAGGAAGTGGGTCTTTGTTGATCCTGTTTAGCAGGAAGCCATGGGTTGTTCCACAAAATGGCTGAAAATAATCTTCGTAGCCCCTGCTTAAGACGATGCCTTTGGATTCCCTTGGGTTAACAAGGCTAAAACCCAATCCCTTGATGAGACACAGGGTTAATGACTTGGTTAGTCCGGAATGGTTGGCGCCGAAGCCTGCGTTTGGATCACATCCCCAAGGGTAGACAAAGGTAGGAGCATGTGAGGTCAGGCGGTAAATATCATCGATGGATAGCATTGCGTTATGTGACGTGCTCTGTTGGTTTTTGAATTAAAGTGAGTAGCCAACCTCCGCCCCACCATCGTTGCTGAATCATTTTGAATTCCCCTTTGAATCCATATTGTGCTGCCAGGGGGTGAAATTGATCGTTGCAGAAATATGTTGCGAAGGTGTCTTCTGTGATCACGTTGACATGGGTTGGATCTACAAATGCATTGCTTGATGGGTAGGCCGGCGTTTTGCTGAAAAACAGGCCCCCTGGTTTGAGAACCCTGTATATCTCGCTCATCAGGCCAACAAAGGGAAAGACTGTTCCGGAGGCAGTTATGGCGCATCGCGGAACGTGTTCGATGAAGTCATAAGCCGTCACGACATCTGCGCATTGGTCGGGGTAGGGGATTGGTGACGTTAAGAGATCAACTCCGATAACGTTTTGTTTTGGAGATGGAGCGATGTCGATCCCTTGGGCCGTGTTGCAGTTGAGGGGATTGCGTGGAATATTTCCGCAGCCAAGATCGATCGAGATACTGGACTTGGGGCAGGGTGGCGAGGTCTTCGCAGTCTTGAAGAATTGATCAATCGTTCGTATTTGTTTTGATTTTAGATTGATTGCGTAAGAGGGAGGACGGCCGGCACTCCGGCCGATCAACGACACTACTTTTGATATAATGTTCATTGTGTCGGTTTATTGTGTAGGGCTTGGCCGGAGGAGGGCTTGTTGGTTGAGCTTGCTAATTGAGCTTGCTAATTGAGCTTGTTGATTGAGCTTGTTAGTTGAGCTTGCTAATCGGACGGGCTAATGGGGGCTCCTATTTGAGAATGTTGTTTGAGATCAATGATTGAGGTTGTCCCTGGCGAATCCTTTTTGAGTTTGGCAAATTAAATGTTATTTAAGGTTCGAGCCTGTTCTCCTGGTCCCATGGGTGGAAGAGCTGATATTCGTGAGAACTTAGGGTGGGCCAAGTAGGCTGGCCTTGGTTTGATGCGCATTGGCGTCACATGTGCACCTTTCAGTCACTTGATCTTTGGATGTCATCTCGAATCAGGGCCCGCAGGTCATGACTGATTCGATTCCAGCCCCCTGGGCCTTGGCCGATGGTCGGGAACGGGTCGCTGCCTATCCGCGACCGCCAGCCTTGGTGCCCTACGACCGCCATGTGCGGGTGGAGGTGTTCGGAGCTGTGTTGGCTGACACGCATCACTCCCTGCGGGTGCTGGAGACATTCCATCCCCCCACGATTTACCTGCCGCCGTCGGCGCTGAATGCGGCGATGCTGCGACCGGCGGCGGGTTGCAGTTTCTGTGAGTGGAAGGGTGTGGCGCGCTATTTCGATGTAGTCGCGGGTGACGGTCGGGTGCTGGAGCGGGTTGTTTGGCACTATCCCCAGCCCACGGAGGCCTTCGGGGCACTGGCCGGTTGGTTTTCGTTGTACCCCGGCCGCATGGATGGCTGCTGGCTCAACGAGGAGCGGGTGATTCCCCAACCCGGTGGTTTCTATGGCGGCTGGATCACCTCCCAGGTGGAAGGTCCTTTTAAAGGAGACCCGGCGCACCCTGAGCTGGTATGAGCGTGCGGGTGGGAAACGGCATTTTGCCCCCCTGACGCTCCACCACCGCCGCGATCTCAAGCAGCAGTCGCTGCTGCAGATCTAGGGCCACATCGAGATCACTGCTGCAGAAGCACTGCAGCCTCAGATCGAGGCTGGATTCGCCGAACGCCCTGAAGTGCACCCGCCTGGGCAGATCGAGCTCCACGCCTTCGGTGCGCTGCAGCACGGCGCGCAGCTCGGTGGTGATGGCGTCGATGGCGGCACGGTCGCTGTAGCGCAGGCCGAAGTCGAGCACGAGTTCGCGGTGGCCGCGGCGTTTGCCGTTGATCACGGCGTTGCTGGCGAACACCGCATTGGGCACATACAGCGGCTGCCGGTCTTGGGTGAGCAGCTGGGTGTAATAGATGCTGATCTCACTCACCGTGCCACTGAGGTTGAGACTGGGGATCTGGATTAGATCGCCGATCACAAAGGGTCGGTTGACGTAGAGCATCACACCGCTGAGCAGGTTCTCGATCAGCACCCGGGCGCCGAACCCCAGGGCAGCCGCGCCGAAGCCGCTGGCGGCGATCAGCACCTGCGCGGAGACGCCCAGAAGCTCGAGGGCCTCGATCACACCGATCAGCACCACCATGGCCGTGATCAGCTTGTTGCCCAGGTCAAACAGGTAAAGGGTGTGGCTGTTGGTGCCGTCGCCACTGAGCTGGCTAGCCTGGATTTGCCGCAGCAGCACCCCCTTGCAGCGCAGCAGGGTCCACATCAGACCGAGGGTGAGCAGGGCATCGCGCACCTGCTCGGCGCTGCGGGGGGCATTCCAGCCCAGTTGAACCAGCAGGCTCAGCAGCCACCAGCTCAGCCCCGCCAGCAGCAGCGTGACGCTGATGCCCAAGCGGCAGCGCTTAAGCAGGCGCTGGCCCAGGCTGCCCTTGGCAGCCCGCCCTGCCAGCAGATCGAGCAGCAGCCAGCTGCCTGCCGCGGCGAGCAGCGCCGCAAGGGCTAGGTGAATCAGAAAGGGCAACGGCATCGAGCTGGGGGCTCAGCGGATGACTGGGGTCATGTTGACCGGTTCAGCATCCAGAGCAGATCCGCCCCCAGGCGCTGGGGCGATTCGGCCTGCCAGGGGGGCAGTTGATCGAGGGCGGTGAAGCCCAGGTCGCCGAGGGGGGTGCGCGCCGCCGTGCCGCCCAGCAGTTTGGGCGCGATCACGGCCGCCAGGTGTTGCACGCAGCCCTCGCGGATGGCCGCTGCTGCCAGCTCGGGGCCGCATTCCCACAGCACCTGGTTGCAGCCGCGCTGTGCCAAGGCCTCGAGCAGGGCGGTTGGGGTGCAGGCCGGCAGTTCCAGGGTCTGCAGATCGGGATGGGCTTCGGTGATCGCCGCGAGCCGCTTGCGGCCGTCTGCGGGGGCCTTGGCCCCATAGGCGATCAGGGTGGGCGCCACGGCGGTGTCCCACAGCTGGGCCCGCTCGGGCAGATCCAGGCTGCGGCTCAGCACGACCCGCAGCGGCTCCGGGATGCGCTGGCCGCGGCTACTGAGTAGGGGGTCATCGGAGCGCACGGTGCCCCCGCCCACGATCACCGCGTCGCCTTGGGCCCTGAGCCGGTGCACCCAGGCTCGGGCCGGAGGCCCGCTGATCCACTGGCTGGCGCCATTGGGCAAGGCCGTGCGGCCATCGAGGCTCATCGCCCACTTGAGCAGGCCCAGGGGCCGGCCGGTCTCGATGCGGTTCACAAAGGCGCGGTTGAGTGTGCGGGCTTCGGCTTCAGCCACGCCCGTGATCACTTCCACGCCGGCGGCTCGGAGCCTGGCGATGCCGCCGCCAGCCACCAGCGGGTTGGGGTCGGCCATGGCCACGACCACCCGGTTGATTCCGGCGGCGAGCACCGCGCCCGTGCAAGGCGGTGTGAGGCCCTGGTGGCAGCAGGGCTCCAGCGTCACCACCAAGGTGCCGCCTTGGGCCCGCTCGCCCGCTTGGCGCAGGGCACCCACCTCGGCATGGGCCTCGCCCGCGCGGGCATGGAAGCCCTCGCCCACCAGCACACCGGCAGCATCGAGGACCACCGCCCCCACCAGGGGGTTGGGGCTGGTGCGTCCCCGGCCGAGCTCAGCGAGGTTCAGGGCCCGCCGCATCCAGGGGAGCCAGGAGTTCACCCTGGAGCGCTGCTGAGGCCGCGCCACTCGGCCACCACAAACGGCGGCACAGGCAGCTCCACAAACACCCCCGGCAACACCAGCCGTAGCGGACGGTCGTTTTGAAGGTCGGCGATCAACGGGGCTAGGTCAAATTCGGCAGCAGCGTCGCGGCTGTCTTGCGCGAGCTGGGGATTGGCCAGGGTGATATCGGCCAGTTGCCAGCTGCGTCGGCCGCTGCTCACCTGCAGGGCGGTGGGGTGATCGAGGCGCACCTTGCCGGGATAGCCCACGATGCGCAGCCGCAACGGACCGCCGGGTGGCCCCTGGCGGTAGGCCACCACCTGCCAGCTCTGATAATCGAGGTCGCGAAGACTCTCGAGACTGCGCACCACCGGCGTGCCGGCCTCGTCGGTGTGAGCATGGACCTGGGCGAGGGCCGGCAGGGGTGCCCCCAGCAGCGGGGCGCCCAGCAGCAGTAGCCCGCACAGCAGGCCCAGCAGGAGCTTCTGGTGCCAGGGCACGGTCATGGGCGCGGATGGGCGAAGGGAATCGGCTGCCAATTGGTGTGTGTGGCCCAAAGGGCCCAGATCGCCATGGCTCGAAGGTAATGGCAGGCCCGGAAGGTTCGGGCGGCCGTGATCGCTTCTGGCGTGCGGAATTGCAGGCCGCCGCTGTAAACCTGATCCACGACAGCCCCGGTGATGGCAAGAGCCGTTTCGCCCTCGCCCATCAGCCGGTAGTAGGCGGCCAGGCCAAAGTTGATGCCGGTCCACACCTCCAGGGGGTGGGTGCCGTTGGGATCGAGCGGGGTGCCATCGCGGCGCAGACCATTGGCCACCCCGAGCCGCCCGCCTTCGAATCCTTCAAAACAGGCCTCTTTGATGGCCTGAAGGGCTGAAGAAGCCCGTTCATCGGCCACCACCGGGGGCAAGCCGAGCAGTCGGGCGTAGAAGTCGCCACAGAGCTGGTCGGCCATCACCACCGGCGTGCCGCTTTCGGCATCGATCTTGTAGTACTCGCCGTTCCAGAGCAGGGCATCGAAATGGGCCCGCGATTGCTCGAGCCATTGGCCGAATTCGCGTTGCTGGGAGCTGGTGTCGAGCCCCAGCTCCAGCTGGAGCCGTTGGGCCATGGCCAGGGCGGCTTCGAGGGCGGCGATCCAGAGGGCGCCGCAATAGGCGCTAACGCCCTTGAGGGGCCAGTCGTCAAAGGTTTGGTCAGGGGCGCCGCCGTTATCGGGTAGGCCGTCGTCATTGACGTCGAAGGTTTTCAGATACCGCAGGGCCTCCACGGCCGCTGGCCAACAGTCGGCCAGGAAGCGCACGTCTTCACCGCCGGGGGCCAGCTTGAAGCTGCGCCACACCTGGAGTACGAAATCGCTGGCGAGGTCCTTCCAGAGGTTGCAGTCTTGATAGGCGGTGTAGTTGGTGGCATCAAACGGCCGCTCGTTGGGGGCCCCGAGGTCGTGGGGGGTGGCACCGGCCAACTTGCGCGCCGCTTCAACCCGGCCCTTGCCCTGGGTGAAATACCAACCAATCGGTCGGAGCGTGGCATCGGCCGCCGGAATTGCCCGGGCAAAACTGCGCAGCACGGCCTTGTCGAGTTCGGGCCAGAGTTGAAGCAGCGCAAAGGAGCCATAGAGCCGCACATCGAGGCTCTCGTACCAGGCGTAATCGAGGCACTCGAGCACCCCAAAACGGCCCACGGGATCAGCCGGGCTGGCGGCCGTCCAGAGGCTGCCGCCAGAAGCCAGGTCGTAGAGCTCGTTGAGCAGAGCCATGCGCAGGGGCTCGGGCAGATCGTGGCGCTGCAGCACCGGCCGCTGCCAGGCCTCGATTTGCTGGCGCCAATGCCGCCAGTTTTCTAGGCCTTCCGCGGCGATGGCAGCGGCATTGTTGCCGCCAGCGCCAAAGAAGTCGGTGTAGCGGCGCAGGGCCCGGGTGCCGGTGGCGAAGGCGGTGACCGGTAGGTCCCAGCTGATCACCATCGGGATCTGGGCGCTGGCTCCGGGCGCCAAGGTGAACCGCACCGCAAGGGCCGCGCTGGCGGGGTCATCGGCGTTGCCGCGGCGGTCGTTGTTGCTGTCGGGAATGGAACCGTTGGCGGCGAAGGGCGCCCACAGCTCGGCGCCATCGCCAGCTGGATTCCATCGGCTGCAGCGCATGATCTCGGCGCTGATGCCATCAGCTGCCAACACGGTTTCATCGGGCAGGGCCAGGCACCACTGCCCCTGTCCCTCCTGGATCGGTTGGGAGCTGGCCCCGTCAAGAAGAACGCCCTTCAGCCCCCCCTGCTCATGCCACCGGTTGCGCTGCCCCTCGCTGCGGCCGATCGCCGGCACGTAGTTGTGCTCGGGGCTGCCGTCGTCGCGGAAGTGCACGGCCGCGGCAGGGTCGGTGTTGGTGAACCAGCCGGTGGTGTTGCGCCAGCTCAGCAGCAGGGAGAGCTCCAGCGGTCGGTTGGTGGGGTTGGTGAGCGTCCAGGCGAAGACCGCCAGGGGATAACTCGTGCGTTGGTAGTCACCGGGCAAAATCGGGCTGAAGGCCTCACAGCTCACCTGGGCCTCGAAGACCCCGCTGTAGGCGGTGCGGCTGATCGGGTAGCGGGCCTCGTAGCGGCCCGTGGTGTGCTCGGCCGTGCTGGCGGGATACCAGGCCCAGGTGCTGAGGGGAGGGGCTGCGTTGGGGCGCGAAGCGTCTTGGCTGGGCTGCACGGCGAGGGCATGGGCGCGGCTGCTGCGTCCATCGCTCTCGAACAGGGCGAATTGGCAGTCGGGAATGGTGCCGAACCAGTGCTCCCCCCCATCGAGATGCCAGAGGTTGACGTTGCCATCGGGCGCCCGCCCGATACAGCCCGCCCCGAAGCCCCCCAGGGGCATGCCGTGGTTGGGGCCGTCGTCGAGGTTGCTGGCGTAACGCACCGTGTAGGGCTGCTGCCAGTTCAGGCCAAACGGATGGCTCCAGGCACAGCTCAGCGGTTTGTCGATGACCTGACCTCGACGGGAGACGGGAGACGGGCGAGAGAACAGAGAAGAGAGGCGGCCGAGGCCCAGCGGCACCATCACTGCAGCATCGAGTTGGCACCAGCTTGTCAGATGTGCTGCAGCGACGCCCAATCCCCCTTATCACCGATCAAAAAGGAGCTTCTCGGCGTCCCTGCGTATGCGTTCTGCCTCTTGGGGCTCTGCACATGCCTCAAAGCATGTCTATCGACCAGAAATTGATGGACTGCGGGCGCTGGCTGTTCTGACGGTGCTGGTCAATCACCTCAATTCGGCTTGGTTACCAGGTGGATATCTCGGCGTTGATCTGTTTTTCGTGATCTCCGGTTATGTGGTGACCAGCTCGCTGATCGGCCGCCCCAGCACCGGATGGACATCGTTCCTGATTGAGTTCTATCGACGTCGCTTTCGACGCCTGTTGCCGGCATTAATTTTAATGGTGCTTGTGGTGGCTGTGATGTTTGCCGCCATTGTGCACCCAGGTGAAGACATCATGGTCTCGGCCTTGCGCACTGGAATTGCATCGTTGTTTGGTGTTTCCAATCTCTACCTCCAGCGTCAAGGAAGTAACTATTTTGCCAGTGATAATCACTACAATCCTTTTCTGCACACCTGGTCGCTAGGTGTTGAGGAACAGTTTTATTTTGTCTGGCCTTGGCTGTTGCTGTTCTGTGGCATTGGCTCGGTTCGTCGCGACCTGGCGCTTCAGCGGTTGAGGTGGGTCTGCATCGCGTTGTGCGCTGGTTCGCTGGTGTTGCTCCTGGTCGCTCTGGTGAACGGCGCTGAGACGGCCAGCTTCTATGGAATGCCGACCCGTTTCTGGGAAATGGCAGCCGGGGCCCTGGCCTGGTTGGTCTGGCAATCGCCTCGGCCCACCACAGGCTCGAGCCCAAAGGATGGGCGCGGACCACGCTGGCTGCCGGCGGCGGCCCTCGCTGGCTTGCTGGCTGCGATGGTGATGCCGGAATCCTGGCGTGTGGTGGCGACGCTGATCTGCGTTGGTGTCGCCGCTGTGCTGCTGGTGCACCTGGATGGGAACCACGGATTCGGCCGCTGGCTCACGCGCCCACTTCCCCAGGCCATTGGTCTTCGCTCCTACTCGCTGTATCTCTGGCATTGGCCCGTGATCGTGTTGGCCCGTTGGAGCGTTGGGCTGACCCCATTCAGCCTGGTGCCGATCGTGCTGCTGATTGCTCTTTTGGCCCAGCTGTCCTACCAATTTGAGTGCCGTTGGCGCCATCCCCAGCCCCGTGCCAAGTCTGCGGGTGATCAGCGCTTGCGTGGGGAGCTGCTCACTTACCCCCTGATGGGGTTCGGTGCTGCAGCGACGATCATCTTGCTGATTGGATCGGGCCGGGGACTGCTCTTCCTCGGGGACCGGAGCCGCCTCGCTATTGACCTGGGTTTTAGCCGCCGTATCCCGGGTACATCGGTTGACACGGTGCATTGCTTCCGAGATCCCACCACTCCCATCGAGGACCAGCAAGACCAGGCTTCATGCCGTGTGGTTCGCAACACTGGTCGGCCTACGCTGTTTTTTGAGGGGGATAGTCACACGGAGATGTTGATCCCTGTTGGTCGGCATTTGCTCAAGAGTGGGAGCTTTAATGTTGCCTTCTTTGCCCGTGGTGGTTGCCCGATTCCCTGGTTTGAGCCCTGGGCACATGGCACGGATCAGCGGCAGCGCTATGCGCTTTGCAAGCCCCATAGCCACCGTCAACTTCACCAGCGATTGCAGCAGATCAAGCCCGGTGATCAATTGGTGCTGGTTCTCAATCTGCCGGGCTATTTGTTGGATTCTAATTCTGCCCGCCAAGACCAGGCTCTTGAGGCCTACGGACAGGCAGCTGCCGGACTGGCGCGCGAGCTTCAGCGTCGTAAAGCTGGCTTATTGCTCTTTGCGCCTCTGCCATTCTTTCCCGGTCGCAGTGCCCTGGCCCTGCCGCCGAGCCTTTGCCATTCAGAATGGTTTCGACCTGCTCCATGGTCGAATCCCACCTGCAAACCGGCGCAGCGCTCCAGGGCGGTGTTGCGTCGAGAGTTGCAGCCGGTGGCTGCGCTGTTGAGCCGCCTGGGTCGGGAGCACCCCAATGTGAGGGTGTTTGATCCTTTCCCTGTCCTGTGTTGGCGTGGGCCTCTGTGCAGCACCCACGATGGGGAGGAGTTGCTGTTCAGCGATAGCAATCACCTCAGTCGTGCCGGCGCTAAAAGGTTGGAGAACCCTCTGCTGAAGTTTTTGCTTGAGCAGCAGCAGGCTCCTGAGCAGCAACAGCCTGCTGAGCAGCAGCAGCTGGCTGAGCAGGAATCCGAGGCGTCGACTTGAGGGATCAGCGGTACTGGCCCAGCTCGTCGCCGGCGAGTTCTTGATCGATCAAGGCGTCCAGGGTCACGGCTGTCCGCACCAACGCCTGATAGCGCAGCACCACCCGCCGGTTGCGTTCGATCCAGCCGGCGGGGTTTCCCTGTGCCGCAGCGGCGGTCCCGGTGTTGTCGCCATCGAGTAACTCAAGATCCTGCTGGCCTTTGAGCAGGGCCAGAAGCAATTCATGGATGCGTTGTCGCCGCTCACGCATGTCGCCGCTCACTCATGGTGCCGCTCAGGCATCGTGGCTGGGATGGGTTGTTGGGTCTGCCCAGGTCAGCATTGAAGCAAAGGCTTGCGGCAGCGCATCACGGCATCAGAGCGTCAGCGCATCAAGGCGTCAAGGCATCAGAGCGGCAGTGCATCACGGCATCAGGGCATCACGGCGCGCTGCGAAAGCAAGGCACTCCGGCATTGGCGTGTCTTCCTTGGAGGTGCCAGGGCGCAACGATGGGTGCATCTCGGTGCGTCAGCTTGACATCACAACCGCTCAGGGAGCCTGACCCCTTCCCAGCCCATCAGGGGATCGATGGGACCATCCCGATCGCGGTGATCGGGACCGATGCCTCTGGGTTGGCGGGGCTGCCACCAGCCCTTCAGGCACTGGTGCACCAGGCTGACCTGCTGGCGGCTCCATTGCGGCTGCTTGCGATGGTGCCACCCGGCAATCCCGCGCTGGAGCTGGTCGCAACCGACAAGCCTGAGCCCTTGCTTGTTCAGTTGCAGGCGGCGCAAGCTTGTGGCCGCAGGGCGGTGGTGTTGGCCAGTGGCGACCCGTTGTGGTTTGGCATCGGTCGCTTGCTGCTGCAATGTTTTGGCCCCGAGCAGTTGCGTTTTCATCCGGCCCCCAGCTCCTTGCAACTGGCCTTTGCCCGCATCGGCCGGCCCTGGCAAGACGCCAGTTGGATCAGCCTGCATGGCCGCGACCCCGAACCCTTGGCCGCGGCGCTGCAGCAGCGACCGCCGGCCTTGGCCGTGCTCACTGACCCCGGCCGCGGCGGTGCCGATACCGTGCGGCGCATCCTGCGGGCCTCCGGGCTTGAGGCCGCCTATGGGGTCTGGTTGTGTGAGCGGTTAGGGCATCCCGCTGAGCGGGTGCAGCGGCTCTTGCCCCAGCAACCCCTGCCTTGCGATCTCGATCCCCTGAATTTGGTGCTGCTGCTGGCGGAGCCATTGGCGCCGGTGGTGGATGCCGGGCAGTGGCCCCTGTTTGGTTTGGATGATGGCCTTTGGCTGCAGCAGGCCGATCGTCCCGGGCTGATGACCAAGCGGGAGGTGCGCATTCAGCTGCTGGCCGATCTGGCACTGCCGCCTGCGGGGGTGCTTTGGGATATCGGTGCCGGAGTGGGAAGCATTGGCATCGAAGCGCTGCGCCTGAGGCCAGAGCTGCAGCTCTGGGCGCTCGAGTGCCGCGGGGGTGCGGCGGGCCTGATCCAGGCCAATGCAGCGCGCTTCGGGGTGGCCGCTGCGCTGCAGCGTGGTGGGGTAGTCGAGGGGCGGGCACCGCAGGCGCTCAGCAGCTTGCCCGATCCCGACCGGGTGGTGATCGGCGGCGGCGGTCCAGACCGCCTGGCGATCACGGCGGCGGTGCTTGAACGGCTGCGGCCCGGCGGCGTGGTGGTGATCCCCTTGGCCACCCTTGAGGCCTTGGCTGAGCTGCGTCCTCTGCTGGAGCAGGCGGGCCTGGTGGTGGGGGTGGCGCAGATTCAGGCCTGGCGGGGTGCTCCCCTGGGGGAGGGCACCCGGCTGGCGCCACTCAACCCCGTGCTGGTGCTCAAGGCGACGCGGGCTGGGGGCTCGCCAGCCGTTTGATCACGGCTCCACTGCCCACCTTGAGGCCCAGCACCTGTGCCTCTCCTGCGGCCAGCTCCACCACGCCCTCGACCGGAACGTCGGGTCCGTAGCTGCGGCACGGCAGCCGCATGCAGGGCTGGGCGTTGGCTTCGATGGCCACCACCCGGCCTCCACCCACAAACAGCATGTCGAGGGGCTCAGGGGTCAGGTGCATCCAGAACCGGGTTGGCCTGGGTGTGTCAAAGGGGAACCACATGCCGCGCCGGTGGGGCAGGCGGGAGCGTTGCTGCAAGCCCCAGCTCTGTTGGCGGGCATCGGCGGCGACCTCCAGGGCAATGCACTTGGGGGGTGCTGGGGAGGGGGAGTCCAGGCACCATTCGGCCCCAATGGGCACCAGCTGGGGGGGGGCTGCCTGGCGACTTGCTTGGGCCAGGGAGGCCGGCGGCATCCCCACGCCGGCCAGAGCGCCCATGGCCAGCAGGGTGCTGGCGGTTGCCAGGGCCAGCGGCAGGGGGCTTGCCAGGGGGTGGGGAGTTTGAGCTGGGCTGGTCGACCGCATCAATCCTTGAGCTGGGGGGGCTTGGCTGCGAGGCAGTATCCCCTCCCCCGCACGGTGTGGATCAGGCGGCGTTCGCCATCGGCTTCGAGTTTTTGGCGCAAATAGCGCACATACACCTCGATGACGTTGCTGGCCGCGACGTTGCTTGCGGCCCCGGCCTGGTCACTCCAGATGGTCGCCAGGAGATCGTCGCGGCTCACCACGGTGCCCTGGCGCTCGAGCAGATAGAGCAGCAGCTCGTATTCGCGGGCGGTGAGCTGGAGCTGGCGGCTGCCCCGCTTCACCTGCTGGCCGCTGGTGTTGACCATCAGATCGGCCACCTGCATCAGGGGTGGAACTTGGCCGGGCTGTTGGCTGAGGCCCAGATGGAGCCTGAGCCGCATCAGCAGGTCACTGGGGGCCAAGCTGGAGAGCCAGAAGTCGTCGGCACCGCTGCTGAGGCAGCGGGCTCGGGCTTCGAGGCTGTCGGTGCCCAGATCCAGGAGGATCGGGATGCCGCCATGCCGCCGCCTCAGATCGCCGATGCGCGGCGCTTCAGAGGCGGCCAGCACCGCCGCATCGGGCTGGATTGGAGCTGTGGCCTCCGTCTTGGACGCGCCCAGGGACCGGTAGCCCGAGGCCTCAAGCCGGGCAGCCAGCGCCTCGGCCTCCAGGCCGATCAGCAGGATGGCGGGCCCTTGCATCAGCCCGGTTTGGCCACATGGGGCAAGCCCCAGCCCAGTTTGTTGCGCAGCACTTGGAAAAACTCGTGGTTGGCGAGGCGGGCAAAGCGCACCGGGTGCTCACTGCGCCGAATCAGGACTCGATCTTCGGGCCAGATGTAACAACCCGCACTGCCATCCACCACCATCATCAACCGCTCTGGCGTGGCTGGAAACACCGTGACCGGCTCGCGGTCGCTGAACACCAGGGCCCGGGAGGCCAGCGAGTGGGGTGCAATCGGGGTGAGCTGCAGCACCGGGCAATCGGGGGTGATCACCGGGCCGCCGGCACTGAGGGCATAGGCCGTGGAGCCGGTGGGGGTCGAGAGGATCACGCCGTCGGCGGCGATGTCGACTGGCGCATGCCGGCCCACGGCGATCTCGAAATGGCACATGCTCGTGAGGGGCTCGCGGTGCAGGGCCATCTCGTTGAGACAAAGCACCTCCCAGCGCCGTTGCTCGCCGCGCATCACGCTCACGATCAGCATTGTGCGCTCTTCGACACTCCAGTCGCCGGAGAGGATCTGGTCGATCGCGCCATCGAGCTGGTCGAGATAGGCCTCGGCCAAAAAACCGAGATGACCGGTGTTGACGGTGAGGATCGGCACGCCGATCGGCGCGGTTTGGCGGGCGGCTGACAGCACGGTGCCATCGCCACCGAGCACCACCGCCAGGGCCATGTCAGGACCGAAACTTCCCGGCACGCAGGCCCCGTAGCCCCGGGTGCGCAGGTGCTGGTCGGGATTGGCAAAGCCCACCATGCCGCCTGAGCTGCTGACCCGCACCACGCCGTAGCCGGCGGCACTGAACCGAGCCTCGATGGCATCAGCCGTGCTCACGGCCAGGTCTTTGCCGTCGTTGACGATCAGTCCGACGCGGGGCACCGATCGCGGGCAGGGTTCTTGAGTTTATGGCCGGCACCCCTGGCTTGCCGCGGCCCAGGTCTGCAGGGCCCAGGTCTGCAGCGGTTCAGAATTGCTCCAAGAAGCGCAGGTCACTGGTGAACAGGCGGCGAATGTCGTCGATGCCGTGGCGCACCATGCAGAACCGCTCCACGCCCAGGCCGGCCGCAAAACCGCTCCAGCGCTCGGGATCGAGGCCCATCCCCTCGAGCACCGCTGGATCGACCATGCCGCAGCCCATCACCTCGAGCCAGCGGCCGCGCCACTGCACATCGACTTCGGCACTCGGCTCGGTGAAGGGGAAATAACTGGCCCGGAAGCGCACGGGTAGATCGCCGAAGAAGGCCTTCAAAAAGGCCATCACGGTGCCGCGCAAATGGCTGAAATCAAGCCCCTCATCGATCGCCAGCACCTCCACCTGGTGAAACATCGGCGAGTGGGTCGCATCGACCGCATCACGGCGGTAGACCCGACCTGGCGCCACGATCCGCACCGGTGGGGGGTTGGTCTCGAGGTAGCGGATCTGCACCGGAGAGGTGTGGGTGCGCAGGAGTCGGCCATCCTCCAAATAGAAGGTGTCTTGCATATCCCGCGCAGGGTGGTGCGGCGGAATGTTGAGGGCGGTGAAGTTGTAGTAGTCGGTTTCGATTTCCGGGCCCTCCGAAACCCGATAGCCCAGGCCGGCAAAAATATCGACGATTTCTTCGGTTGTGCTGATCAGTGGATGGCGGTGTCCGGCCGGCACGAAGCTGGCTGGAGCGGTCACATCGATCGTTTCGCGGGCGATTTTGGCCGCCATCGCCGCTGTTTCAAGCGCGCCAAGTCGCCCGGCCAGCAGGGACTGCACCTGCTCCTTGAGCACATTGGCCCGCTGACCCACCAGGGGGCGCTCGTCGCCGGGCAGCTTGCCCATGGCTCCCAGTACTCCGGAAAGCCTCCCTTTCTTGCCGAGAAGGCCCACGCGCAGGTCTTCGAGGGCAGCGGTGCTGGCGGCTGCTTCGATCGCCGCAGCCGCTTCGGATTCGAGCGCCTCAAGCTGCTCGGTGAGCTGGTGCAGGGTGATGGGGGCGCTCACAGATCGCAGCGATGGTGCTTGAGGCGACTGTAAGGAGCCATCTGGGCCCCGCCCCCGGTGGCCGTTGCTCTGCGGGTGGCTCGGTAGCTTGATCATCAACGTGCGGGTCTCGATCCCCAATCCCTGATGCCCCCCCTGAAGATCCTGATCAGCAACGATGACGGGATTTTCGCTGGTGGCATCCGCAGCCTGGCCGCCGCCGCGGCCGCCCGTGGCCATCAGGTGAGCGTGGTGTGCCCAGATCAGGAGCGTTCGGCCACCGGCCATGGCCTCACCCTGCAGACCCCGATCCGGGCCGAGCGGGCCGATGAACTCTTTGCCGAGGGGGTGCGGGCCTGGGCCTGCAGCGGCACCCCCAGTGATTGCGTCAAGTTGGCCCTGTTTAGCTTGCTCGAAGAGTGGCCCGACCTCGTGCTCTCGGGCATCAACCACGGCCCCAACTTGGGCACCGACGTGCTCTATTCAGGCACCGTGAGTGCGGCCATGGAGGGCACGATCGAGGGCCTGCCGGCCCTGGCTGTCAGCAGTGCCGACTTCCAGTGGCGTCACTTTGAGCCGGCGGCGGCCATCGCCCTCGATGTGGCCGAGCAGATGCTGCGGCAGGGCTGGCCCGAGGCCATGCTACTCAACCTCAATGTGCCGCCCCTGCCAGCCGAGCAGATCGGCGAGCTGCGCTGGTGCCGCAAGGCGGTGCGGCGGTACACCGATCAATTCGTGAAGCGGGTTGATCCACGCGGGCGCACCTACTACTGGCTGGCGGGCGAGGTGGCCAACGACCTTGATGCCGAGGTGGCAGGGCCTCCCCAGTGGCCCACCGATGTGGCCCATGTGGCCGCCGGCGGCGTCTCACTCACCCCGCTGCAGCCCGAGCTGTTCTGGCGGGGCGACGCCATGGGCTTGCCTGCGCTCACTGGTTTGCCTGCGCCCACTGGCTTGCCTGTGCCCACGGGTCTGGCTGCACCGGGGGATGTTGCGACTCAGGTGGGTCGGTAGACCCGCTGCAGCAGCCAGATGCTGATCCATAGGCCAATCAGGTGGGCAAACAGCACCTGGGTGTTGCCCAGCACGGAGAGCATCTCGATTGAGGTGATCGGCAGCCCGATCACCCGGCCGGCGGTTCCGGGTGCCGATTGGATCTGGGCACCAAAGAAGCCAGGAACTTGCTGGGAGGCCTGCACGAAGAGGCTGCCGGCCAACGACTGGTAACCGATCACCGCCAGCGTGATGCCCACCAGGTCTGCGATCAGGCCTCGCTTGATCAGGCGGGCGGTTTCACCTTTGCTGGGGCGCACCGGGCTGCCAAGGGCTCTGCCGCAGCGCACGATCAGCCAGCTCTGCCACAGGCACCACAGCAGCAGCAGAAAGGACAGGGTCGTCAGTGAGATGCCGGGGCCAAGCCCCAGTGCCCGCGACGAATTCGCTGCTAGACGGCCGCCGATGTTGTTGAACAGCAGCACCCCCACCACCACCACCCCCAGGGCCATCTGGGTCCAGAAGCGGATCCAACCCACCCGGCGTAGGGCTGCCGAGATCATCTGCAGGTCGAGTCGATCGGCCATCTCGGCGTGGTCGGCATGGCGCCGCAGGGAGACCCAAAGTTGCCATGGGAAGATCCATCTGGCCCGCGGGTGCGTTGGGTTCCGTTGCGTTTGTGCTGCGTTGATTCCGCTGCGAACCCCAATTGATGCCCTGCGGCCCACGGCGATTGCGCTCGGTAGTTTTGATGGTCTTCACCAGGGCCATCGCCGGGTGATCGCGGCGGTCACCGGCCCGCCTCCCGACGCCGGGCCTGCAGTGGTGCCCCCGCTGGTGTCTGCAGTGGTACCCACAGTGGTGAGCTTCTGGCCGCACCCCCGTGAGGTGCTGCATGGCGAGGCTCGCCTGCGGCTCGATCTGCCAGCCGAGAAGCTCGAGCTGCTCGAACCCCTCGGCATTGAGCAGTTGGTGCTGGTGCCCTTTGATCGCGACCTGGCTGCCCTCAGCCCCGAGACCTTCGTGCAGCAGGTGTTGGTGGAGCAGCTCGACGCCCGCCGCATTGCCGTAGGGGAGAACTTTCGCTTTGGTGCGGGCCGTTTGGGTTCGGCGGCTGACCTGCAGCGACTTGCCTCCGCCCACGGGGTGGAGGTGGAGGTGGTGCCGATGTTCAGTGATGCCGCCGGGCGGATGAGCAGCAGCCGCATTCGCCGGGCCCTGGCCGGTGGTGATCTCGCCGAGGCCCGGCGCCTGCTGCAGCGGCCCTACCGCTTCAGGGGCCAGGTGGTCAGGGGCCGGGGCCTGGGCCGGGGTCTGGGCTGGCCCACCGCCAACCTGCAGGTTGATGGCCGCAAGTTTTTGCCCCAGGAAGGGGTCTATGCGGCCTGGGCCTGGCAGGCAGCTGGTCCTGCCATGGCCGCGGTGATGAACCTGGGACCGCAACCCACGGTGGATCCCACCGCCCCATCAGCTGTTGAGGTTCACCTGCTTGATCGCGAGCTCGAGCTGGTGGGCAGCGAGTTGGTGGTGGAACCCACGGCGCTGCTGCGCGGCCAGCAGCGGTTTGACGGTCTCGAAGCCCTCAGTGACCAGATCGGCCGCGATGCCCAGAAGGCCCGCGACTGGCTGTCGCAGCACCCCCTTGAGTAGCGCCGGTTGAACACCGGTTGGAGCAGTTGCTTATGCGGCGTTGGAGCAGCTGCTTCAGCAGCGTTGGAGCAGCTGTTTGCTCCGTCGCTTGAACGGCCGTTTCAGCCGGCGGGATAGGCGTTGGTCAGCCCCCAGCCGATGAAGACGGCGATGCCACCAAGCAGCAGAATCCCTGAAATGAGCACCAACATCGGGTTGTCGGTGTCGGGTTGTCCCTGTGCCATCGCCGCTTGCATCCAGCACCATGAGCCCCACCAATAGCAGTTTTGCGATCGAGCGGCTGCTCGATGCCAACCTCGATCGGGCGCGCGAAGGGTTGCGGGTTCTGGAGGATTGGGCCCGCTTTGCCCTGGATCGGGCTGATCTGGTGGCTCGCAGCAAAGACATGCGCCAGCGACTCGGCCGGCTCCACGCCGATCGTTACAAACTGGCCCGCCATACCGCCACCGACCCGGCGGCGGGCATGGCCCATCCGGCCCAGCTTGAGCGCGCCGATCCCTCCCAGGTGGTGGGGGCCAACGCCTCGCGGGTGGCCGAGGCCCTGCGGGTGCTGGAGGAATTCGGCCGGGCTGATGACCCGCTTCTGGCGGCTGAGGCCGCCGAGATTCGCTATGCCCTTTACGACTTTGAAGTGGACCTGCTGCAGGCCAGTCAGCTGCTGCAGGGGGAGGGGGGCGAGCGCCGCGCACTGTTGGGGCGCTGCCATCTGTATCTGGTGAGCTCGCCGGTGTCGGGCCTTGAGCCCCGGGTCGAGGCGGCCCTTGCCGCTGGCGTGCGGCTGGTGCAGTACCGCGCCAAACCCGATGCCACCTCCTTTGATGCAACCGCCGTTGATGCCACCGCCGTTGATGGCACGCCCCTTGACGATGCCGCCCGGCTGCAGCAAGCCCGCGCCCTGCGCCAGCTGTGCAGCCGCTATGGGGCCCTGTTCATTGTCAATGACCGCATTGATCTAGCCCTGGCCGTGGAGGCCGACGGCGTCCACCTGGGCCAGGGCGACCTGCCGCCGGCGATCGCTCGCCAGTTGCTTGGGCCTGGGCGCCTGATCGGCCGCAGCACCCACCGCATCGAGCAGCTGCGCCAGGCCGTGGCCGATGGCTGCGACTACGTGGGGGTGGGTCCGGTGAATGCCACCCCCACCAAACCGGGTCGCGATCCCGTGGGGCTCAGCTATGTGCAGCAGGCCGCCGCTGAAAGCCCGATCCCGATGTTTGCGATCGGGGGCATTGAGCTCGCCAATCTGGCCGCGGTTCTCCAGGCTGGTGCCCAGCGGGTGGCCGTGGTGCGGGCCATCACCGAGGCCCTAGATCCGCAGGCGGCTGCAAGGGCGCTGTTGGAGGGGCTGGGCCAGTCCAGTTGAGAGGCGGCTTGGCTGCTCCACGTTGAGCGGCACCACGCCCGCAGCGATCGAACGCCTGAATCCCGGCAAGCCTGTGCTCCAGCAACCTTCAATCCCCGCAACCCCCAATCCCCGCAACCCTGGAGCGCTGTGATGGCCAGCTCGGTCTCGATCACGATCACGCTGAATGGTGAGGTCCGCCAGTGCCCGGCAGGCCTACGGCTGCCGGCGGTGCTCGAGGCGCTGGGGTATCGCCCCCAGTTGGTGGTGGTTGAATTCAATGGCTCGATCCTGCCCCGAGCCCGCTGGAGTGACCAACCGGTAATGGAAACCGATGTGTTGGAAGTGGTCACCATTGTGGGGGGCGGTTCCTAGATTTTGGCTCTGATGAACCACCCCATCTCCTCCGCGAGCTCCCCCTCTGGGACCTCTGCTTCTCGTAGTCCAGGTTCTCCTTACCCGGGCAAACTCTTGCGTCGTCTTGGCAGCTGGCTGATCCTGCCGGCCCTGTTCGCTTCGCTGCTGCTGGCGGCCCCTGCCCCCTCGATGGCGGCCAGTGGTGGTCGCATTGGCGGTGGCAGCTTCCGTTCGGCCCCCTCCATGCCCCGCAGTTATGGCGGCGGCGGCGGTGGTTACAACGGCGGCGGCTATCGGGGTGGTTACGGCGGTGGTGGCTTTGGGGGGGGGATTGGTTTTCCCTTCCTGATCCCCCTGTTTGGCTTTGGCGGCGGTGGCTTGTTTGGCTTTTTGATCCTGATGGCCGTGGTGGGTGTGATCGCCAATGCCCTGCGGGGCGGTGGCGGCCAGGCCCTTGGCTCTGGTCCAGCCCTCGGCAGTGGCCGCGGCGGTGGCCTCAGCTATCCCACTAGGCCCGATGGCCCGGTCACCATTGCCCAGCTTCAGGTGGGCTTGCTGGCCTCGGCCCGGGAGCTGCAGCAAGACCTGCGCAGCCTGGCCGGCCGTGCCGACACCTCCAGCAACGCGGGCCTGTTGCGGGTGCTCCAGGAGACCACCCTGGCCCTACTGCGCCATCCAGACCTCTGCGTCTATGCCAACAGCGAGGTGGGTGAGGTGCCCTTCCCCAGCGCCGAATCGGCCTTCAACCGCCTCTCGATGGGCGAGCGCAGCAAGCTCGAGCGTGAGCTCACCTCCAACGTGGGGGGCCAACGCCTCAATGACAGCGACAAGGGCAGCGCCTTACTGGCGGGTGACAGCGATGCCACCAGCGATTTCATTGCCATCACCCTGATCGTGGCCAGCCGCAGGCGGCTGCCGCTCAAGGCCGTGGGTAGCGGCGATCAACTGCGCGAGGGATTGCAGGTGCTGGGTGCTGTTAGTGCTGATGATCTGATCGCCCTTGAAGTGATTTGGCAACCCGAGGGGGCAGGTGAGGTGCTCAGCACCACCGAGCTGCTCACCGCTTATCCGCAGCTGCAGCACCTCTGAGTTGG